>JBDRWI010000001.1:0-74920 GCA_039802265.1 Caldifarciminota bacterium
AAGTCTTTCAGCCAGTAAAAAATCATCGGTTAGGTATGCAATCCGCAATGAGTTCTTATCTATTTTCTTTGTCGCGATGTGAACCATCCCGCCAAATCCATTTCCATATTCCGCGGAGAATCCTGATTTCTGGATTGAGATTTTTTCTATTATGTTGAGATCTACCAGATAGGGATTCGTCACCGGGATACCATCAAGATAATAGACAATTTCACTCTTTCCGTTACTACCCCAGATATGAATTGTTGAGTAATCTTTGACGACTCCGGGAATGAGCATCAAAAGTTCATCAAGGTTAGTTATTGGCAGATTCTCAATTTCGTCAAAGTTGAATACATAAATATTGGTAAATGGGTGTTCATAACTGGGTGGCGATGCGAACAAAAAACTGGTGGTATAAAAAGCAGGCGGATGTATTTCATCACAACCCCGCAAACAAGCTAATTTTATACAAATTTCTATCAGTGTCAAGTCAAAATCGATATTGACAGATTAAATAATCTCAATATAATTATTGAGATGCTCGTCTACTTAATTTTTTACCAGATTTTCAATCCTTTCCTTTCGGCAAATATCCTTGCCCCGGATGATTACACTGACGATTATTTTGTCACTATTTACCAATTCGGAATTGAAAATGACTTTTATCGAAGAGAATTTGGCTGGGGGGTTTATGTTGAATATTTTTATAAGAAAGATTACCTTTTTTCTGACCCTTATTATATAACATCAGGTTTGCCCATAGCAATAAATGCTTTTGGCTGGGGATTGCAGGCAAAATATCTGGGTATGGATGCTGTTGAATTCGGGATTAAACTTGGTTATTACAATGGTAGTCTATCATATCCCATTCTTGGAGATAGTGGTATTGTAATAAAAATATTTGAAAAAAGGAATTCTTTAGGATTGAGCATGGGAACCAATATAATGCATAATTTGGGCAGAATAAGGGCAGGTATAAAATTCTGGTTCAATTTAATCAAATTTGATGCAAAGGGTCCCAGGACTTACGGGTATTATGCACCTTCTCCCGATTATATTTCATTAAGTAGTGTGGGATTGGGTATTACCTTGGGTATAAATAACAAGAAATAGAGAATGAAAAAATTATTTTTAATATTGATAATCTCAACCCTCCTCTGGGCTGATGGTGGTATCATCCCGCCGCTGTATAATGAAATCTATGGTAAAGACCAGGTTGCGATAATAAAAATTTTACCGGATTCAGAAGAATTATCAATCCTGGTGAAGGTTGCCTGGACAACTGACTACAATGGCTTCGCCTGGGTTGTGCCTTTTCCATCCCTACCAGTGGTGCGCGAAATAAATGATAGTCTATTCATAAATCTATCCGCACTCACCTCAATCCAAAAAAATTATGGTGGATGCGGGCGTCCTTATTATGGCGATAATGGTTATTATTATGGCGACGACTATTTCAAAATTATTGAATTTAAAACCATTGGTTTTTTGCAAACTGTTTTAATACAAACTGATAATCCCGATACACTTATTAACTGGTTAATAAATAATGGTTACCGGTTACCCGATGGGATGCGCAATATGTTCCAAGATTATATCAATCGCAACTGGCAATATTTCTTCATTACCCGTGCTGATACAAATTACAATTATTATGGGATTAATATCGGTGTTTGTTTTAAATTTGCCACTGACACAATTGTCTATCCAATGAAGATTTCTTCACTCACTTCAGCCGATTACACCGCACTATATCTCTATGTGATTGGTCTACATAAAATGTTTTTTGATAATGCAGAACTTTTGTATGCCAATAGAATTTCAAAAGATGAGCTCGAGAATATAGAGGAAGACTTTCCGATACTCTTTGATTATATCAACGAAGGTGATTATATCACCAAACTTCGTCGGACTTATGATTATCCGAGTGCTATGACTTCTGATATATTTATTTATCAATCACCTGATGACACTGAATTCAGAAAGGAAGAAGAACCCTACTGGTATCTGGGCTTCGTTAATAGTATGGTTTTACCGGTGATTTTCTTTCTTCTATATATCAGTTATGTACGAATAAGAAGAAAAAGGGAATCCAAACGAAAATCTATTCAATAAATCATAGTTGAAGAAGATGGCCCTGCTGAGAAAACCTGATTGGCTAAAAATCAGACTTCCTTCAGGAAGCGAATATAAAGAGATCTTTGATACCCTCAGAAGATATAATCTTTCAACTGTCTGTCAGGAAGCACGCTGTCCAAATATTGGAGAATGCTGGGCAAAAAAGAGTGCCACGATTATGATTCTGGGAAAAATCTGTACCCGCGCCTGTAAATTCTGTGCAGTGACAACGGGCAATCCCAAGGGATTTACGGACCCGCAGGAGCCAGAAAATGTTGCGGAGGTGATAAAAAAATTCAATCTGCGCTATGTAGTAATAACTTCTGTTGACCGCGACGACCTTGAAGACTTAGGAAGTGGTCATTATGCCCGCACGGTGGAAGCGATAAAAAAGAAAAATCCAGAGACAAAAATTGAAGTTTTAATCCCTGACTTCAATTCCGAAAAAGAATTTCTGAAAAAAATCGTGGATTCACAGCCATTTGTCATCGGCCATAATCTTGAAACCGTGCAAAGATTGACTCCTTACATAAGAGATAGAAGGTGTAGTTATGAGAAATCTCTGAATGTATTGAGAATCACCAAGAAACTCAATTTAGAAATTCCCACCAAAAGCGGAATTATGGTCGGTCTCGGTGAAAAAGAAGACGAAATAATTGAGACATTAAGAGATTTAAAGGATACAAATGTTGATATTGTAACAATCGGACAGTATCTCCAGCCGACAAAGAAGCATGTTCCCGTACAAAAGTATTATACACCTGATGAATTTGATAAATTCAAAAAAATCGGTGAAGAAATTGGAATAAAATATGTGATCAGCGGACCTCTTGTCCGCTCATCCTATCATGCTTCTGATGTCTTCTACCAAAGTCCTGTTTTCTAATTTACTATTCTAATAATCTCTGTCCAATCATTGACTTTTTCGCGAAATTAACTATAATCAATTTATGGAAAGATATGTTATTGAAGGAGGCAAAAGACTAACAGGAACAGTCGTAATCTCCGGTGCTAAAAATTCCGCCCTGCCGATAATCGCTGCCTCCCTTTTAACTGATAAAAAGGTCACCATTGAAAATGTCCCTGAAGTTATGGATGTCTGGACAATGATTGAATTGGTAAAATACCTTGGTGCAAAGGTCGAATTCAATAAGAATGTATTAAAAATTCATACACCGAAGATAAAAAGAATTGTTGCCCCTTATGATATAGTCCGTAAAATGAGGGCATCTTACTATGTCCTTGGTGCGCTTGTTGCCCGGGAAAAAAAAGCAGTGGTATCTTTACCCGGTGGTTGTGCCATAGGACCCCGCCCTATTGATTTGCATATCAAAGGACTGAATGAACTTGGTTGCAAGATTGAAGTTGAGCACGGGTATATCAAGGCAAGATGCAAAAAACTTATCGGTAGCGAAATGAATCTACAGGGAGCCAAAGGCACCTCTGTTGGTGCAACAATAAATACCATGCTTGCTGCGGCAATGGCTTCAGGTACAACAGTAATTAACGCAGCAGCCTGTGAGCCAGAGGTTGTGGATGTAGCAAATTTTTTAATAAGCATGGGTTGCCAGATAACCGGTGCCGGTACACCACGAATTACAATTAGAGGCAATGAAACATTTGAAGAATCTAACTATCGGATTATTCCCGACCGAATTGAAACCGGAACATTTGCGGTTGCGGCTGCCATCACAAAGGGAAAACTGAATTTAAAAAACTGCCAGCCTGAACATCTCACCGCGGTACTTGACAAACTTGAAGAAATTGGAGCAGTAATAGAGAAAGACAAAGACCAACTTACCATCACCGGCACAAACCCAATAAAGGCAACTGATATCTTTGTCGCTCCTTATCCAGGTTTCCCCACCGATATGCAGGCACAATTTATGGCATTACTCTCTGTTGGTTCGGGCACCAGTACAATAAAAGAAACAATCTTCGAAAATCGCTTTATGCAGGCATTAGAACTAGGAAGAATGGGTGCAAATATTACAATTGAAGGCGATACTGCAGTAATAAAGGGTGTAAAAAGGTTGACCGGAACCACTGTGATGGCATCTGACCTTCGTGCCTCTGCCTCGTTAGTCCTTGCCGCGCTCGTAGCAAAGGGCAAAACTGTAGTACGCAGAATATATCATTTAGACCGTGGTTATGAAAGATTTGAAGAAAAACTACGCAATGTCGGTGCAAGGATAAGAAGAGAGAAGGAATGAGAAAAATCAAAAGGGAAATTAGAGTTGGTAATGTCAAAATTGGGGGTTCAGCGCCGATTGCTGTGCAGTCAATGACCAAGACAAAAACCCTGGATGTCAAAAAGACAGTCAATCAGATAAAGCGGTTGCAGAAGGCAGGTTGTGAGTTAATCCGGCTTGCCGTGGTAAATAAAGAGGAGGCTGTGGCATTAAAAGAGATAAAGAAGAAAACCGACATTCCTTTGATTGCTGACATCCACTTCGATTATCGACTTGCGCTACTGGCGATTGATGCAGGGATTGACAAAATCAGAATCAACCCCGGAAATATCGGTGATGATTGGAAAATCCAGGAAATAATCAAAAAGGCAAAGGACCACAATATTCCGATTAGAATCGGCATCAATGCCGGCTCTCTTCCCAAGGCAATTCTGCAAAAATATCACCATCCCAAACCCGAGGCAATAATTGAAACATTAAGTAATACACTTGAAATATTTTACAAAAACAATTTTTTTGACATTGTCATTTCTGCAAAGTGTGCCAGTGTCATTGATACAATTAAAGTCTATGAATCTATCCATAATGTATATGACTTTCCTCTACATCTGGGCGTCACCGAAGCCGGGTTGGTCTGGCAGGGTTCCATCCGAAGTGCGGTGGGTATCGGAATCCTCCTTTATCAGGGCATCGGTGATACAATCAGGGTCTCTTTAACTGGTGATCCAGTAAAGGAGGTAATTGCCGGCTATGAAATTCTGAGTTCTTTAAATCTTCGCCAACTCGGACCTAAATTGATCACCTGCCCAACCTGCGGTCGTTGTGAAGTCAATCTTTCCCGAATTGCCCAACTGGTTGAGAGAAAAATCAAAAGAATAAAAAAACCATTGACTATTGCTGTTATGGGTTGTGTAGTAAATGGGCCGGGTGAAGCCAGAGAAGCAGATTTTGGCATAGCCTGCGGCAAAAGAATTGGCTCTATATTTGCCCGGGGTGTTGAAGTTAAACGGGCAAAGGAGTCAAGGCTGGTTGATGAACTGTGGGAGGTAATAAATGCGCACATTGATAATTGATTGCTATCTACCCAACTCACCCCAGATTGAAAATCTTTATAATGTATTAAAAGACATTACAGTGCACACGGTGGAAGTAAGAGACCATTCCACCTTAAGTGTTGAAGAGGATGTGCGCCTTTATGATGCGATTATTGTCTCCGGTTCTCAGCGGAAACTTGCTGAACCCGGTGTCTTTGAATTATACAACAATGTTGCCGAATTAATCAAAAATGCTCAAAAACCAATCCTGGGGATCTGTTTTGGGCATCAACTGATTGCCAAATCATTCTATGAGGACGTGGTTTCAATGGGACAGAAGATCGAAGGATACTATGTTGTCAAAAAAATCCAAAATGATGAAATTTTTGAAGGTCTGGGTGATAAGATTGTGGTGATGGAATCACACGAAGAGATGGTGGCAAATGTTCCCTATGAATTTGTCAAACTTGCAGAATCACCAAACTGTCCAATTGAGGCAATAAAACATCAAACTATGCCGATTTACGGTGTTCAGTTTCACCCTGAGCGATTTGATGATAAGCATCCCGCCGGTGCGGTAATTTTAGAAAATTTCTTTAAAATCGCCGCCTGGTATATGAAATGAAAAGGAGGAAGAATTGAAAAGAGACCTCAACCATTTAATGAAAGAAAAAGGAGTAAATGCAATCTTTGCCATTTTAGGCCGTCAGAATGACACCACAATGTATTATCTTTTAAATGGTATCCACCTCAGCGGTTATTACTTAAAAAAAGTAGATTCACCTGCCTACTTGATTCATTACCCAATGGAAAGAGAAGAGGCAAAAAAAACCGGGTTAAAACTTGTAAATATTAATCACTACAAATACTGGGATGTTTTTAACCGCAATCCAGATATGATAAAGGCACAGGCCGTTTTAATAGACAAGATTCTTAATGATTTCGGTGTAAAAGGTAAAGTTGCATTTTATGGTAGTGCTTCTATCGGAACCAGCCATCATTTGTTAAAAAGGGTCAGGTCTTTGAATAAAAAAATTGAAATTCTTTATGAACCTCAAAAAACTTTAATTACTGAAGCCCGTATGACTAAGGATGAAGATGAGATTATAAAGATAAAAAGAGCCCGGGATGGTGTTATAAATGCCTATTCCGAGACGCTTAAATCGGTACAAAGAATGCAAAAAAAAGGACAATTCATATATCAAAATAAGCATAAGAAACTTCTCATTGGTGACCTGAAGAAAATGCTCCATAGTAAATTGTTTGAGTATGGCCTTATAAATTCAGCCGGAATTATTGTTTCCCAGGGGCACGACGCTGGGGTACCGCATAATTCCGGTGAGGATGACCAGCCGGTTATGCTCGGCAAAACAATTGTCTTTGATATCTTTCCCCAAGAGATAAAAAGTGGCTATTTCTTTGATTTTACAAGAACGGTATGCTTCGGCTTTGCACCTCAGAATGTGCAAAAGGAATATGAAATTGTAAAAGAGGCACAGGACCTCGCTATCAGTAATTTAAAGGTGGGTAGAAGAACCAGGGATATTGAACTTGAGGTTTGTAAATTTTTTGAAAAGAAAGGGCATCCAACTCTACTCAAAAATCCCAAGGTCCAGAATGGTTATTGCCACTCCCTGGGCCATGGATTGGGATTGAATGTCCATGAAAGTCCAGCATTTGGACTGCTGAAGACAAACTACGACCGATTAGAAAAAGGAATGGTCTTTACAGTTGAACCGGGACTTTATTATCCAGAAAAGGGGTATGGCATAAGACTTGAAGATGTAGTATATATTGACACAAGGGGTAGAATAATAAACCTGACAAACTTTTCTAAAAATTTGATTGTCGAAATGGAATTTTAAAAAATGCTAAATTGATAAATGGCAAAATTCCCCACGTCCTTCAGAAGAAATTTGGTAATCATCGTTATTGCATTAGGAATCATCTTCCGGATCGGTCAATTCCTTTATAATCGCTCGCTGACCGAAGGAGAGGCAGCACTGGCATTGAATATCCTCCAGCGCTCATATCAAGATTTGCTGAAACCATTAGCCTATCACCAGGCCGCACCTTATGGATTTTTGCTCATCCAGAAATTTTTTTCCAATTTGGTGGGAAATAACGACTATGCCTTACGTATCTTTCCCCTTATTTGTGGAATCTCTTCTATCTTCTTGTTTTATGCGATTTCACAGCGGATATTGACCGAAGGTAGTGCACTATGGGGTATATTTCTCTTCTCTTTCTGTGACCATTTAATCTACTTCTCATCGGAGGTAAAGCAGTATTCAAGTGATGTTACAATCGGACTTATCTTGATTTTTATTGCCTTAAGCCTTCAGAATCACCCCAAAGTTAAACAAATCCTGCTATTAGGTTTAGCCGGTGCAATCAGTATCTGGTTTTCTCACCCATCCCTTTTTGTCTTCTTGGGTTGTATTATTGCATTGGGCATCCAGATAATCAAGAGTAAGAGAAAAGATTATTTTTTTCTGATTCTGAGCGCTGTTTTTATCTGGCTAATCAGTTTTTTGTTCAATTATACCCTAAACCTAAAATACGTAAGTCAAAACCAAACTCTGCTACAAACATGGGAGAAGAGTTTTATGCCGCTACCACCAAAATCCATTGCTGACTTAAAGTGGTTTTGCTATGTCTTTTTGCGCCTTTTTAAGAATCCACTCGGCTTTTCAATCTATGAAATTACCTTTATTGCTTTTATATTCCTTGTCGGCTTATTCATCTACTGGCAAAGAGATAGAAATAAACTCTTAATGTTAATAATACCGATTATTCTCGCTTTACTTGCCTCAGGATTAAAGAAATATCCTTTTGAAGGAAGACTCCTTTTATTCATTATCCCCTTGATGTTTTGGGTAATTGCCGAAGGACTCGACTATATCAAAAAGATTGTCTCAAGCAGTTCACATTCTTTGAGTCTTATGCTAATTGCGGTTATCCTTCTGCCTACCGGAATTGCTGGCTTTTATCACCTGTTTTCTCCCCGGGCTCCGGAAGAGTTGAGACCGGTTATCTCTTATGTAAGAACCCATAAACAAGAAGGTGATATTATTTATCTGTATTATGCATCTTATAACAGTTTTCTATATTATTCTCGCCAATTTGGATTTGATGAAAATGATTATATAGTAGGTATTGAATCTCGTACTGATTGTAATCAATACTACACTGACCTAAGAAGACTGAAGGGAAATCCAAGGATTTGGTTTCTATTTTCCCATGTTAGCAATATATATGGAGTTGATGAAGAGAAATTATTCATAACCATTTTAAATACCCTGGGTAAAAAACTTGACGCATTTAAGGCACCGGGAGCTGCTTGTTATCTCTATGATTTAAGCAAGTAATTATATCAAGGCACTTTTTTAAACAACTCATAGTTCTGCGAGGCATCCGGCGGTGCCAGGTTGCCGCAATTATCTCCTTGACAATGATTAAATTCTTTTTATAATATTAATGATTCTAATTTGATTTGGAAAATCTACCAGGAGGTGGGTATGAAGGTTTATCTTCTTTTAATATTGTTTGTTGGATTATCTTTCTGCCTATCAAGTTGGGAAACCAGACATTATGAGTTAACTGACAACGGGTTTTTAGACGCCGCCTCACCCGATTCAATGATTGGAATATTGTGCGGGGTAAGGGATAATGTCGGGGGAATAATATACAAAACGACGGATGGTGGTACAAACTGGCAGGAATTTCAGCCCTGGACAATCAATGAATGTATGTTTGTCTTTGGAATGGATTTTGTGAATCAAGACATAGGTTATTTAACCGGAATGGGGTTAATCTTTAATATTTTACCGGCTGCTGTTTTATATAAAACAATTGATGGTGGTAATTCTTGGACAAATATCTATGGTCTATCACTTGAATTCGTCGGTAAAATGTGGGATGATGTATTTTTTGTTGATTTGAACAACGGCTGGCTTGCGGGTGCCAATAGTGATATAAGACGGACAACAAATGGTGGTTCTTCTTGGACAACCCAAAGTGCCCCGGTCTCAGGTTCACTGAAGAGTATCTATTTTATAAATTCAAATGAAGGTTGGATTGTTGGCGGCGATTACGATACCCTGACCGGACAGGGCATCAATGGTTTAATTCTACATACTACAAACGGCGGGACAAACTGGACTGTCCAGGTTTCAAATGTACCCTATGAATTCTGGGATGTTTATTTTACTGACAATCTCAACGGCTGGGTCTGTGGATATAAAGATACGGCATCACCAGGAATATTTTACCATACTACGAACGGTGGCAACAATTGGATTGAGGTTATGGCACCATCGGTCACAACTGGACATTATGGGTTATATGCAATTAAATTTACCGATGCGCAGACCGGTTTTTCAGTCGGTGGTGGAAATCGACTTGGCTGGCAGGGAAGTTACTTTGGAATCTTTTTGAATACTACGGATGGTGGAAGTCAATGGACTGTGGATACCGTGATATTTGATAATGACCCCTGGGGTGTTTGTCCTTTAGGAATGGACATGTTCAATTCAAGATGGGGATATGCTGGTGGTGCAAGACTTTCAGCATTCAGATATACGCCAATGGGCGGACAGATGATTGCCGAAAACAGAATAGAAATAATATCGGCAGACGAGAATCAGACAATATTTTCATCTCAACAGGAAATAGTCCTCGATATTTCCCAAAAAGAGGGATACACGAAGATCGAAATATATAATATCCTGGGAAGGAGGATTTTAATAAAAGAAATAAATAAGGCAAAGAGTGTATCATTGCCCAACCTTTCCCCGGGTCATTATTTTATAAGACTATATAGAGAGCAGGGAGAGCCACTCGTTAAAAAGATTATCACCTTATAAACTACTTCTGTGGTAGTACAAAATTTTTAACAAGGAGATTATATGAAGATATTTATAAAATGCTTCTTCTGTCTGTTTCTCGCCATCCCCCTTGTGGGTTATCAAACCGATAGCACCGGGGTGCCGATGCGGGACGGTGTAAGATTAGGGACCGACATCTACCTGCCATTCTGGTTCATTCCCTATATTACCGACGGACCGGTATTATTACAGCGCACACCATATGACCGTAGTTGGGATGATATTTATCTCACACTTATCTGTGATATAATGGGTTATGTCCTCGTCGTCCAGAATCTCCGTGGTTATGGTGACTCAGAAGGCGAACCGATGGTTTTCTGGACCGACGGCTGGGGAGACCTTCAGGATGGCTATGATGCGATAGAATGGTGTGCCGGCCAGTGGTGGTGCAATGGAAAGGTTGCAATGATTGGCGCCTCGGCGCACGGAATGACTCAATACTATGCAGCCGGGGCGTTGCCACCTCACCTTGTATGTTGTGCCCCAATGGTTGCCGCACCAAATCTTTATCTTGACTGTGCCTTCACCGGCGGTGAGTTTAGAAAGGCATTGGTGGAAACCTGGCTCCAGGGAGTGGGAACTCCCTGGCTCATTGACTCGGTGTGTCACTATCCGAATTATTGCAGCCGATGGTCAATCGTAGACCTTTCCCAGAAATACGATGTTGCAAACTACCCGATGTTTCATATTGATGGCTGGTATGATATGTATACTGACGGAGTCCTTGACGCATTCAGTGAACTCCAGAAACGATTTCATAATCAAAAATTGTTTATCGGACCCTGGGGACACGGCGATGCCTGGGGTTCAAGATATCAGGGCGATCTGGTCTACCCACCCAATGCCGAATTGGATGAACTGAGCTTTATCGAAATGTTAATGGATTGGTACGATTACTGGCTAAATCAGGGTGGGGGACCAGTTCCTTCTCCAAAGGTAAAATTTTATTTGATGGGCGATTGCGATACACCCGATACCACAAACTGGAACCACTGGGTGGAGGCGGACACCTGGCCATTGCCCCAAGCTGTTTATAAAAAATATTATCTAAAAGAAAACCATCTCCTTGATACAATTCCGCCCTCAATCTCGGCAATTGATACATTCATCTATGACCCGGCAAATCCCTGTACCACATATGGTGGTCGGGAATTTATCGGGCTTACCCATGGTTATGGACCGATTGACCAGCGCCCCATTGAAAATCGTTCAGATGTACTCATCTTCTCTACACCTCCATTATCAATGCCCCTCACCGTGATCGGAAAACTAAAATTCGTTCTGTATGCGGCTTCGAATTGCTATGACACTGACTGGACAGTACGAATAACCGATGTATATCCAGATGGTCGGTCAATTCTTGTCACTGATAATATTCTGATGGCACGCCACCGCCATGGATTTGACCGCGAGGATTCATTAATACCGGATGTCGTTGATACCTTCAATATTGACCTTTGGAGCACGGCGCTGGTATTTAATGCCGGCCATCGACTGAGGGTAATTATTTCCTCTTCTAATTACCCAAGATTTGAGAAAAATCCAAATACTGGTGCCCCTTTTCAAAGAAATGACCCCAATTTTATACCGGCAATTCAAAAGATTTATCGCACCACAGATTATCCATCCCATCTATTACTTCCCATCATCCCTGAATCCAGTCCCGCAATAAGAGAGATTAGAACAGAACAACTCGGGGAAGTCCATTTCTCTTTTCCAACTGTTTCTTCAAAACCGATAATCAACTTCACACTGAATACTCCCAATTATATTCAGGTTTTAATATACGATATATGTGGAAGAGTAGTATGGTCAAGCGACAAAAATTCTTACCCACCGGGTCGCTATCAAATAGTTCCTCCTCGCTTAAATAACGGAATATATTTTCTCAGGATAAAGACCACAAAGGAAAAATATTTAAAGAAAATAATCGTCATTCACTGAAAGGCTTCAGGACTGTTAACCCTTATAGCATCAGGGGCCTTGACGACCAGAAAAAAATCCATATAATATAAGGTTATGAAATGTGTCATCTGTAATTCCGATAAAATCCCGCAAGCTGCCGAATTCTGTCCCAATTGTGGTACACAACTTAAAATTGAATCCACCAGAGATAAGGGCACCGAACGGCTAAAAATCCTTGGTGGTGAATCACGCTTCGTAACCCTGTTCTTTGTAGATTTTATTATTATGAACCCAGCGGAGGATAAAATAACCAAACAGAATATCATCTATCTGAGCGATTTGATGGAAAAAGTCGCTGCGATTGTCAAAAAATACGATGGAACGGTAAATCGAATAATGCCCGATTACCGACTTCTCATAATATTCGGAGCACCCAAAGTCCATACCGATGACCCGAATCGTGCCGTCCGGTGTGTATTAGAGATTAAGAAATATCTTTATGAAAGAAGACGATTAGAAGCGCCAATCACCAGGTTTAATATAAAAATTGGAATCAATTCCGGCTGGATTTTTTTTGGATATGTCCTTGAAAATCCGCCATTTTTGACTGTAATCGGTGATACGGTCAATATTGCAGCCCGTCTTGCTCAGATGAGTATGCCAGATCAAATCTTGATGAGCGAGAATACATATAATCTGCTGCCTGACTTGATTGTTGCTGAACACATCGGAATGACTTATGTAAGAGGTAGGTCCGGCTCTTTGGATGTCTATAATCTGATAGATATAAGATTTGAAACTCTGCAGATGCCCAAATGCCCATTCTGGGGACGGAAGGAGGAAATGGCGCGATTGATTGCGCTTACCCAAAAAATCAAAGAGAATAGAATCAGCATTGGAATCATTACCGGACAGATGGGCATTGGTAAGACACGGTTGAAAGAGGAATTTGAAAATTTTCTGAGAGCGGATGGTTCGTTCCGCTTCATTGAAAGCCACTGTACAGTAGAAATGCAGACCCCCTATTATCCATTTAAATTGTTATTTCGTGAGTATTTTAATTTGAAGGAAAGCGATAGCCGGGCAAATATCGCCGAGAAGATTGACCGCTTTGTCTCGGAAAACAACCTTGATCCACAGGAAATAAAGGGAATAAAACATCTCTTTCTAACCGACCTGCAGCGGTTGTGGGGTGAAAATTTAATTTCAATCAATGAAGAGATATTTATCGCGGTTGGTAATCTGCTCAGATTTGAATGCAAAAAAAATCCCTTAGTAATTATCTTTGAAGAATTCAACCGCGCCGATTCAATGACGAAAAACCTTGTCGCATATTTAGCCGCGGAATTAGTTAATAACTCAATTATGTTTCTGCTGATCAATTACACCGGTGATTTATTCAAAAAAGACAACAATAATAATTTTGAAGAAATTAATCTCGGACCGCTGAGTAAAGAGACAATAGCCAATCTGGTAAATTATTATCTCACCGATGCCGACCCCAATCTGATTGAATTTTTATATAAAACTACTGGCGGCAATCCACTATTCACCATTGAAACCATTAAAAATGTAAAACGAAGAAATATAATCAAAAAGGAAGCATCTGGAAGATGGTTATTGGACAGAGAGAAACACTTTACCTTTCTTGACGACCTCTACAGTGTGGTAATGTCGGGACTTGATGCACTGGCTCCAGAATACCGCTTGATTATTGATTACGCCTCGGTCATCGGTTACAGCTTTAATTATCACATTCTTAAAGAAATATTAGAAGACGAAGAAAATCTATTAGAAAGATTGAACTATCTAAAAAATGAAGATTACATCATTCAATTCAAAGATGATACAGACCCGATTTATATCTTTAGACACAACTTATTAAAAGATGCCGCATATACCACACTGCCACTGAAAAAGAGAAAAGAATTACACCGCCGGGTGGCTGTTCTATTGGAAAAATCTTATTCTGAGCAACTTTCCGAATATTACGAGACTATTGGATACCATTACCATGAAGCAGAAAATTATAAAAAAGCCGCTGAATACTTTAAAATGGCTGGTGACAAGGCAAAAAATCTCTATGCGATTGAACAGGCAATAAATTTTTATAACAATGTGCTAAAAATAGGCCGCGAATATAAAGAACAGATATCGCCAAATTTATTAAGACAGACTGAATTAAATCTGACCGACATCTATGAAATACTTGGTGATACCCAGAGAATGAAAGAAATTGCTGAAAGTGGACTCAGTGCAGCAGAAATAGAAAAAAACCAGAAAGAAATTCTTTTATTCAGCGAACGAAAGGCAATTTCACTTCTGATGTCCGGAGATTATAAGAGTGCTGAATCATTACTTCTTGAGTCGGTAGAAAACTGCCCAGCGGAATACGCCGATGTCCTGACCCAATTATATTCAGACCTCGGATTACTTTATGCCGAAAAATATGAATATGAAAAGAGCATCCTGAATTATAACCTGACCTGGAACACCGCCCGGACCTACGGTATTAAAGAAGGGGAAATAAGATGCCTTTTGAATCTCTCCCAGTTACACACAAAGTTAGGTAATTATGAACTGGCATATGAATACTTGAATTACGGTCTGGACGAACTCATAACTGAAGAAAATCTACGCCCGAAGGCACAGTATAAATATAATTTGGGAATTCTGGATTATCAGGTCTGGAATCTAAACAAGGCGATAGAACAATTAACCGAGGCATTCAACATTGCCGAGCGGAGTAGCCATGAGATACAGATAAAGTCTGCCCTTGAACTTGCCCTTATTCATTCCCTGATGCAAAATTATGATGAGGCAGCAAGATTGGTTGAATATGTTGATAAAAAAATTACCCCCACAATCAGAGAGATTTTACTTTCCGAGATTAACCTCAAAAAGGCAATTTTTTACGAAAATAAAAAAGAGCGGGAACGGGTTGTCCCCTTTCTAACAAACGCCCTGAAATTAGCCCAGAAATATAATCAGCAAGAAACCATTGTTCACTGTCTACTACTGAAGGCAGACATAGATGAAATCAAAGCGATTGAAAATTTAAAGTCGGCTCTGGAAATCGCTGAAACCCTGAAGTTATCACCCCTGATCGGGCAGGTAATGTATAAACTTGCCTGTATGTATGTGAAAATGAATGAAAATGAGAAGGCACAATATTACGGCCGCAAGGCACTCCTAATTTATAATGATATTAAAACAAAGTTAAAGGACATAAATCAAAATTATTATATCAACAGACCCGAATATGTAGCATTGCTTGAGATATAACGATTATGAAGTGTGTTAATTGTAATCAGCCAATTTCCGAAATATTTAATTACTGCCCCTATTGTGGGGCATTACTTCAAGAACAAAAAGGTCTACCTCTGGAAGATATAAATCTGGCATTTATTCGCGCCGACCTCTCAGGCTTTACCGGTCTCAGCGAAAAAATGGAATCTGAGGATGTTATGAATCTGTTGAATGGCATATTCGGCGAATTTCAGAAGATAATTAACTCTTACCAGGGCATTATCTACCAGGTTATCGGTGACGAAATCGTTGCCGTCTTCGGTTTAAAAAGGGGTGTGACTTTTTCCTTCCATATGGCAATTCTTGCTGCTGAGGATATATTCAAAAAATTGAATGAGTTTAATAAAACCGGAAAGTTTGAAAGACCTATCGGATTAAAGGTCGGGGCAGAAGCAGACACTGCCTCAGTATATAAAACACATGGTGGACTTCAGACAGCGCTAATCATAACCGATGGTTTTAAAAAGAGTCTGATTTTACAGAAGAATGCCGAAGACAACACCCTTTTAGTTGGTGAGAATCTATATCAGGCGACGAAATCCTTTTTTGAATTCATTCCCTATGGCGAACTGGTTGAAGATTCTCTGTCCATAAAGGCATATAAGTTTCTCTTAAGATAAATCCCATGGAAACATCAGCACACCCTGAATTTTATCACGAATTCATAAAGCAGATCGGACTGGGTATAAATATCTCAAGGATCTATCCGAAGGGGCATCCTTCCCTGGAACCAGTAGTCCAAAGACTCAAGATATTGCTAAAAGAACTACCCTTAGAAAAGGAATCTATTTCCATTGTTGTAATCGAAGATATTCTGATGATAGAAGACAATAGATTTGAAGCCAAAAAATTGCCAATCGTGAAGAGTCTGGTTGATCGCTTTACACAACTGGGTATCAAGAGTATTACCTTTGATGTCGATGCCACCGATGAGGATATAAAGGGATTCTTCCTTGCCATGGCATCAACCCCCGCCGAGATTTCGGATTACGGTGATATTGTCTCATTGTTGAGAACAAAGGGAGTATTGAAGGTTAAACTGAATAAATACCGGGTGGGTGTATTCTCTTCGGAGGAAGAGGTAAAGGAAATCAACTGGACCAACTTTCTTGAGTCAATTGCCCTTTCTCAAGAAAGCCAGAGTGAAGAAGAACGAATAAAACAGTTGGGCAGTTTTCTCGCCGGCGTCGGTGTTATCGGAAGTGAACCGGTTGAAACACAGACGAGTAAAGTAATCGGCGGGCTCGAAAAGATTGCCTTGATGATTGCCGACCAGTATGGTGAAGAAAGATGGAATGAATATTCAATCATCTTTTCAAGAATCCTGGCAGTGCTTTCGCCCACCATCAAAAAGAATATCTTGAAGTATAAAACTGAAAACAAAAAACTTGCCACTCTTTTCAAGAGCCTCATACCCACGATGTCGGATGAAGATATTATTGATATAATCGCAACCAAGGCTAAGGAAAAGAAGGATACAAGCGAGGATGAAATCATTGATATTTTAAAGAATGTTGCTGGTACCAGACTTCCCAGTATCCTCTCAACGGTGAGGGCCAACTTCCCCGAATTAAATTTTGAAAAAATTGTTTCACAACTTATGGCCGAACTGAAGACCATCAAAGGGACTGAGGTTGCCGATAAGTTTATGAGTAAGAATCTGGAAGCCGAAATGAGAAGTTTCTTCCCCCAACTAAGAGAAGCAGCCCCCGAAGAAAGGGTTAAGGCAATTGAAGGACTTTTGGCTTTCAGTAAAAAGTTATTTGATGCCAAAGATTATGAACTACTCCGCCTCCTCATTGACCGCCTCGATTCAATGTCCGATACAGAGGAAAATATCACCGTCTTTAAAAAAATTATGGAGGCAATTAAATTATTATATCTCAAATCAGAAGAATTAGGATTTGCTGATATCATTCAGTTTATTTCCAAAAAATTCTCACGGCATTTAATTCGTAAGGAAAAAGTCTTTCTTGATAAAAAGAATGTTGTTATCAAGATAATCGGCGATATAAGGGACCAGAACTACCTTGCCGAATTAGTATCTTTACTTTGGGACCCGGGAACCTTTGTTGAAGCACGCGAGGCACTGATTGCAATGTCAGACTTCTCACTGCCCATTTTGATTGACACCTTAAAAGAGACCGAGGATAAGAGTGTAAGATTAAAGATAATTGATGTGATACTCCGAATTGGAGAAAAGGCAATACCCCAAACTCTTAAACTTCTCTCCAGCGATGATTGGTTTGTTAAAAGAAATGGTTTATTTATCCTCGGTGAACTCAAGGCAAAAGATGCGGTGGATGAGATTGGTAGGTTGTTAGACAGCAAAGAAGAACAGGTACAGATTGAAGTCCTTACCACCCTCAGCAAGATAGGCACGGAAAAAACCAAGGAATATATAAAAAAGGGACTGGATAGCCAATTTCCTCAGGTTGTAATTGCTGCAATGAAAAATTTAACTAAAGAAGATGTAAAACCAAAATTACCCCAAATAATTCAACTATTAAAGCGGCGAAAAGGAACTCCCGATGAAAAAGAAGAAGCACTTAGAATTGGTCTAATTAATTTACTCGGAGAATTGGGTGATGATTCGGTCGTTGATAGGCTGATTGAAATATTAGATGAAAAGATATTATTTAAGAACGAATTGCTTTTACCCACCAAGGAGGCAGTTTTACGTGCCCTTGCCCAGATCAAAACTGATAAGGCATTAAGTGCGTTGAAACAGGCAACAAACCATCGGGATGCCTTTGTCGCTACAACTGCCCGGGAGATTCTCAAGAGAATCAAACCGGGATAAGACATATAGTTTTTCCAAAAAAATTTGCCTTCACACCATGAAGTATTTCTCTCTCCCCTTTTAAAAAACCCGGCCGCGGCCCGAAGGCCACGACCGGGAGGGGAAAGATGTCTAATAATTAGACAACAGATAAGTTAATAAGTTTATTATAATTAAAAATTGAATAATGTCAACGTTATTAAAATAGTTGACATTTAACTTATTTTGATTTATAATTTCACAAGGAGCCTGAATATGAAGATTATTCTGATAATTATAATCCTGGCGGTACTTGCTTGGATTATTACCTTAGTAATCCAGTCGGCAGAAAAAAAGAGAAGGGAAGAGTATATAAAACAGAAAATGGAAGAAAAGAAAAAGGAAGAAGAAAGGAGTTTTAGACCTTAAGATAGGCAATCAATTTATTCATATCATCAGGAATGGGTACGGAAAACTCTATCCATTTTTTAGTTTCTGGATGCAGCAAACCTATTTCTGATGAATGAAGCATCTGTCTGGGAAAGAAGATTTGTCTTTCCAAACTTTTCCAGTATTTCTTATCTCCAACAATCGGATATCCGAGTTGAGCCATTTGAATTCTTATTTGATGGGTTCTTCCAGTTATTGGGAAAAATTCTAACAGAGTAGCATCTTTGAATTTTTCAACTACCCGATACCTTGTCGCAGCATACTCTTTCTTTCCTAACTTTCCTCTTAAAATTTCTGATTTTTTTTCAATCACACCATTAACAATACCTATGTATTTCTTTTTTATAACTTGCCTTTTAAATTGCTCAATTAGATATTTTTTACTAATTCCATCTTTTGCAAAGATAACCACCCCGCTTGTCTCACGGTCAAGACGGTGCACTGGATAGACAATTTTTCCATTTTCTGATAATCTTTCTTCAATGGACCTTCCCGATTCAGAAGATTCTTTATTCGTAAGGATAAATGGGGGTTTATTAACTACAATGAGATTACGGTCTTCATAAACTATTTCAATATAGCTAAGTTGCTTTAAATATTCAGTTCGGTCAATTAAAATGATAGAATCTCGGGTGCGAACCCTCTTGGAAGGAAATGTTATCTGACTTCCGTTAAGCAGAACAAATCCCCATTCTATAAGACTTCGCGCCTCCTTCCTTGATATCTCAGCAATTACCCCCAGGACATAATCAATTCGCCTTGAATTTAGTTTATCAGGGACATCGTATTTTTTATAAGAAAATAAAGAGTTAATAAAATGCCCGAAATTCACTTCTTTATTTTATGTAAATCGACTGATTAGTCAATACCGATTTATTGGAATATTGATTTTTTAAGCATTTTTTTATAATATTATAGATGAACCGATTTTACGAAACCCAGACCTTATTATTTTTACTCCTTTTAACAAATTGCCTTCCATACATCGCAAAGAGAGAAAGAATTAAACAAATACGCATTGCTATCCTGAGTGGGATTGATTCGGTTGTAGTAACTGGAATTAACCAGAAAGAATTCCTCCAAGATTATAAAATTTCAGTCAGTGATTCACTTCCTTTGTTCTTAAAAACAAAGGAAGGAAGGGTGATGGTGAATGGTAAACCATACCGCGGGAATCTTGAAATTAAAAATATAAATAATAAAATCTGGGTAATCAATGTAGTAGATATTGAAGACTATCTTAAAGGTGTTGTTCCCTGTGAAATTGGCAGGATAACAAAAGACTTGATGGAAGCAGCGAAGGCCCAAGCAATTGCTGCAAGAACCTATGCCTATAGTCATATAAACCAATATGCTCAATTGGGCTTTGACTTATATGCCACAACCCGGGACCAGCTCTATGGCGGAATAAATGCCGAGGATGAATTGATTAGTACGGCAATTAAAAAAACCAGCGGATTTATTTTAACCTATCATGGACAACCAATCCAGGCAAAATATCATTCTACCTGCGGTGGCAGGACCGCTGACTTCAATGATGCCTGGAGGGGCATCGGACCTCCTTACTTAAAAAGCGTAGTATGTGAATTTTGTCAGATTAGCCCCCACTACTACTGGGAGAAGAGAATGCACAAAGATGATTTCTTGAAAAATTTAAAGATAAATCTGCAGAAAATTGGAATCAAAATATCAGAAAAAGAGATAATCAGGGGATTCCGTTTCAAAAGAAATCCCAAAAGTGGACGGGTTATAAGTACAATCGTCCTGACCGATTCAGGCGAATATAAGGTTGACCTTTATAATATCCGGACCCTCTTTGGTACACCCGATGACCCAAATGGACTGTTGAAATCTAATTATTTCAGTCTTGAGGTGCAGAATGATAGTATTATCATTAAAGGCAGAGGCTACGGACATGGTGTAGGCATGTGTCAGTTCGGAGCAATTGGTATGGCAAAAAGGGGAAAGAATTATAAAGAAATTCTAATGCATTATTATCCTAACACAAAACTGGAGAGACATTAGAATCTTATATGTTCTAGATTGCCGCATCCTGACTTTTGCTCGGGTTCGCAATGACATTAATTTGCATCAGGTATTGACAAACATAAATTTATGGATATAATTTGTTCTTAAAAGAAGGAGGAACTGTGAAAAATCACAAAATAGGGCCCATCTTACTGCTTGGCTGTATAATACCATTTATTTTACATGGAGCAAAGGTAGGTGTTTTGCATCTGAAGGCGGTCGGTGTCGCAACTGAAACAGCCGAGGCAGTTGCTGGTCTGCTTGTAAGTGACCTAACAAACTATGGTCATCAGGTATTGAATCCGGAGGCAATTGATGCGACAGCTGGCGAAAGGGTAGAGTGTTACGAAAGTGGCTGTGCGGCTGAGGTTGGTTTTAAGGCAAAGGTAGAACGGATGATATTCGGCTCGGTTTCAAGATTGGGTGAGAAGTATATTGTTCAAGTTTCTGTGGTCAATGTTTCTACAAGGGAAGTTGTATGGTCAGGCAGCCTTGCCGCGAAATCCGCAGAAGACCTTGATACGGTTGTTAAGAGAATTGCCAAGGCGATTGCTGAGGGTAAAAAAGTAGAAGAGGGTGCTGAAGTTGGCGCAATAACAGAGCAGGAGGTAACTCAGGAGGTAAAGAGAAAGGAGACTTTCTATGCGACCGGTTTCAATTTTATTTATGGCTTACCTATAAGCGGTTATGCCGGTGCAAGCGGCCTTATGGGAGGAAGCCTGATAAATTGGTATGAAACCCCACATTTCGCAGTTGAAACGGGTTTATCTTATTTTTGGTCACTCAACGCCATGACTACGAGTGGCGTTACAACAGAACCGAGTGTCATTGATCAAGGCTTTAACCTCTCTTTCTTCTATCTATTCTCTAAAGAAGATTTTTCACCCTATGTGGGCGGTGGTCTGGGTCCGCGCTTTATCGAAATGAAGGCCGGCACTAT
The DNA here is from genome assembly GCA_039802265.1 of Caldifarciminota bacterium. GTDB lineage: Bacteria > Hydrothermota > Tepidihabitantia > SM23-42 > JAOAFX01 > JBDRWI01. Next base: position 21,609 of record JBDRWI010000001.1, read on the forward strand.
GGATTACGGGATGAATTTTGGTATGACATTCAATGCTGGTGGTGGTTTGGCTCTTTTACGGACCTATGATTTTCACATCCTGATAGACGGAAGAATTATATTAAATCTTGCGGAAATACCCCATTATGAGGGACCTCACAGTAGTTTCAATTTTAGCGCCGGCATTGTCTATAGACACCGTGGTAAAGGCGGCTGTGCTCGCGGTTGTGGAGGCGGTGGTTGTTTTTAGAGGTATTTGGAATCCCAAAAGGACATACCGCTTTGTATCCTTTTTCATTTATCTACTAATTTTTTTTAGATTCCTTAAAGAATCACTCAAATTCTAAATTAAACTCGTGTTATCTTCTTTTTTGCCAATCAACTTCTTTAATATGTATCCGGTCATTACTTTATTTAAATGGTCAAAACCGGCCGAGCCGGCGAGGTCGGTGGCTTTAATTTCGGTTATGTAGCATTCATCGGTGTCAATATTCTTCTTCTCCACCTTTATCGGGTATTCAGCATCAAATGTAATCATAAACTCCTTTAAGGGCACATTGAATAGACCCTTTTCTGAATATTCAGAAATCAAACCCTCGATCTCTCGGCGATTGTGCGCGAGTCTTTCAATCTCTTTTTCAATCTCGGCACGGGCAGTGGTTATCTTGCCAAAAAGGAACTGCAATTCGACAGGACCTTTGATTTGTTTTAACCTCTCCGCTCCCTTCTTTAATGCCCCCTCAAGAATTGTAATCGCCTTCTGAATCCTTTCCTGTGCCTCAATCAAGCAGGCAAGGTATGCCTCAACCACCTGAAAAGAAGGCATCTTTTCTAAATTATCATAGAACAACTGTCCAAATGGCTTACAGAAGGGCCCCTTTTCAGTATCTTCTATATCTTCAAAGGGCATATCGCCTCCTACATGTATCTCTTTTTAAACGACTTCTACAATATTCTCTTTCTACCTTTAAACTAATCCCAGGTCATAGAATACAAGACCGGATATCAATTTGGGATAAAAGTCCGTTGACTTCTGGGGCATTCTTTCCTTTTGCATTGCGACATTTCGAACCTGCTCCGGTCTGGTTGGATTCATTAAAAAAGCAAACTGGAATTCTTTATTATCAACCCTCTTTATTGTTTCTTCTATTCCCCTTTGATATCTTATATATTCTTCAATCCTTTCTGGTTTTATACCAAGGGTATTCTCAATTAAGAGTGTATGGAGCACTGCAACATCTAAATTCTGATAATCTTTGCTTCTTTCCGGAAGTAGTTCCCCCATTATCTTTTCATCTTTCAACTTTAGCAGATAACTCCCCGAAATAGAATAAAATACAAAGGCCTGCGCCTTTTCTCTGGTAATCTCGGATTTTATACTTTCTTTTTCAATCTTTCTTATATCAAAGTATTTGCTGGCTTTCTTCAGAAACGAATCAAGATTGAAATCCCTAAGGTTCATCACCAGTCTATGGGTTGGGAGTATAACCAATCCTGGATCCTGAATGTTTACAAGTGTCACCATTTTGTAATTTGCCGGGTGGTTTTTATCTATTGCACCAAGTTCATTACGATAATTCAATGCGGTTTCATAACGGTGATGACCATCAGCAATTACCAGCACTGCCTCTTTTAAAACATTCTGGATATTCTTAATGGTATCTTTATCAGAGACCTGCCATAATTTGTGTGTAACATTACGGTCGTCCACCACATCAATAATTGGTTCTCTTTTGCATTTCTCTTCCAACATCTCCATAACTCGATTCCGGGGGTCGGTATATAGGAGAAAGACGGGTTCAAAATCCTTTTTGGTTATCCGGGTAAGATTCAACCGGTCTTCTTTAGGCTTTGACAGGGTCTTTTCATGTGGCAGAATATTCCCCTTGCCCAACTCTTCCAGCCGCAAACAACAGATGAATCCCTTTCTTATGTAATCCTTTCCTTCCAGAGAAAATTCCTGGAAATAAGGATACAAAGAATCCTCTTTATCCTGAATAAATACCTTCTCTTTAAGCCAATCTTCCACAAATCTCTTGGCATCTTGGTATTCCTTATTGCGGTCGTGTCCATCCGCATAATGAGTCAAAACCAAATTGACATAATTATAGGGACTGCGTCTTTTGTATTCCTTCTCCATCTCATCGGTAATCTGGTCATAGGGCTGGGTAATAACATCCGCAAGATTTCTAATCTTCTTCAGATTATATCTAATCCCCTTAAATGGCTTGACCTCAGGCATTTAACCTCCTTATATTAACAGAATCTAATCCTCGCTATTGCTCGGATAGATTTGGTTTGAAACAGGAGAATTCCTCAAAAACCCCAACCCCATCCCTTTGCGCCTTCTTACAAAGGGAGAGGATAAGTTTGAGGATTTATGCAAAATTCCATCGGCCCTTGTGTCTAATTTTGCAAGGCGTCTCTTACTAATTCTGCAATCTGAACTCCGGCACGCTGTTGTCCCTCTTCGGTCTGGGCACCGATATGGGGAGTAAGGATGACCTGTTCCAGACTGAAGAGCTTATGCTCCTTTGCCGGTTCCACCTCATAGACATCCAGACAGGCAACCTTTACCTTTCCCGAGACAATTGCATCATAAAGGGCATCTTCATCAATTACTCCACCACGAGCACAATTCACAATCACAACACCCGTCTTCATCTTCTCAAAGGCCTGCTTATTTAAAATATGAGTGGTCTCTTTTGTCTTGGGAATATGTAATGAGATGAAATCTGATTCTTTTAGGAGTGTATCAAAGTCAACAAGTTTTGCATAATCAGATGATTTAACCAGCGGGTCATAGGCAATTACCTCCATTCCCAGTGCCTTTGCCCTTTTAGCAAGTTCAGTTCCAATTCTACCAATGCCAATAATTCCCAATGTCTTACCAAAAAGTTCAAAGCCATGGAATTTCTTCTTCTCCCATTTGCCCGCTTTGGTGGAAATGGTCGCCTGGGGTATCATTCTTGCCGCGGAAAGCATCATTCCCAGGGCAAGTTCAGCTACGGATATTGATGTTGCCGCTGGGGTATTGACAACCTTTATTCCCCGTGACTTTGCCGCCTCCGCATCAACATTATCCAGACCAACCCCCGCCCTTCCAATCACCTTTAAATTCTTGCCTGCTTCAATTACCTCTTTTGTAACCTTTGTTGCACTACGGACAATAATGGCATCAAAATCAGGAATTGTTTTAATCAACTCATCCGGTGCCATCCCGGTCTTCTCTACCACCTCAAAACCGCTCTTTTTTAAGATTTCAATCCCCTCTCTGGCAATTGGGTCAGAAATTAAGACCTTCATAGCTTGCCTCCTTTATCTCTGTTCTTCAATTCATCTGACTGCCGTCTATGACCTTTTCACAGATTATAATCAATCCTGCGGAAAAATCAAGGGTGTTACAATATCCGTTCACAATCAAATCACCTTCTTGTCAATTTCAAAAATATCAAAAAGGGTGTCAAAAAATTTTACTTTTGAAAGATGCGTAAATCTGCTTTAAGATTGCATTTTGATGGACTGTGTGAATAATTTTTAGATTAACTTCTCCAAAGACGCAATCTAAAAGTGCCTAATAGTCACAATCAAGTAATTTTCTGCAACAATCTCCTTGCTTCCTCAGAATCTGGCATTATCTTTAAAACCCTTTGCAGTATCCTTTTTGCATCGTTTTTATCTCCATGCTCAAGGCAAATTTTTGCAAAATTTATTGCCTCGGATTCAAAATGGTTTAAAATCATAAATCGGTAGTTTAGTGACCACTCATCAAAATTCTTCCTGAAGGGTTGACCACGAAATAACCGAAACGCCCGCCAGAAGTGTTCACGGGCAATTTCCCACTTCTCGCCGTTTAAGAATACCTTTGCACCCGCAAGCAATTGTTTAAATTCATCAATATCAGTTGCAAAATGAATCCCCTGATTTATTATATAAGAATCGGCGCCAACGCGTGCCCAGTTAACCAAGTAGGTTGGGATTTTCAACGACTTCTTTATTCTGACTAAGAGATGTGATAGATTTTGTTTTGGTGTCTCACTTTTAGGCCAGAAATTTTGAAAAATGTCTACCAATGGCACCTTCTTGCCGGGACTATCGGCCTTTATTGCAAAATGAATCAAAAATGCTGTATCCTTGGGCGATAATTTCACCTTTAAATAATCATTTTTTCTATAAACCACTAAATCCCCAAGTATCCTCAGATTGTAGACCAAAATATTACGATTAAATACGGGCAGAGTAAACATTGACCGGGGTATTTTAGGATTTCTCCCGATTTCCATTTCACGGATGACCAAGTGAGAAAAAAAGGGCACGAGCAATAGAAAATCTGAGACCAAATATTTACGATGAGCGAGGGCAAGTGCTTTTTGATAATTACTACTTCTCAGTAGAGCAGCGATCTTTATCAACGGCATGTAATTCCCCTTGATTATCTGATTCAATTTTTCTTTTGATTGTTTTGAAACAATTAATGTAATAATCTTTCCCCAGTGTCTTGACTTCTTTGATAGATGGTAGATGCCTTTTAGCACACCCATACCCTCCTGTATCATGCCCAGTGAACTATAGGCACTTGCCATCACTAAATAAGCAGCTGATGCGATGTTAATCAATTCTTCTTTCTTTGCTGCTTTGAGGGATTCCAATGACAACGATATCGCCGCCTCCGGTTTGCCATTTATTAAAGAATAGACACCTTCAAAGAAAAGACGCATTGCCTCAGCACCCCAAACCTGAAATTCCGTTCTTTTGAAGATTGACATATCTTTAAGATAATCCCCTTTATGCCAACGAATAATAGTCAAAAAATTCATATATTTTGCCTTATTCTCTTCCGATGCCTGACTCAATGCCTGACAAAACAATCTTTCTGCGTGACGGTAATCCTGAACCCAGGTATAAAGTGTAGCAAGCATCGCAGGAAACTCACTCGGCAGAAGCCTTCGGTATCTTATAATTCGCCCGCACTCTCTAATAATTTTCCATGCACCATTGTAATCCAGGGCGATCACCCGGGCAATACCCTCTCCAATTAGAATTACATATTTAAAAAGAGAAAGTATATTGGAAAAATAATTACCGCACGGCTTAAGAACTTTTTTGATTTTTTTGATTTTATCGTTGAACTCTTTCCATTTACCCGCATATGATAATGCCCCACCCAGCATAATTCCAGCTTTTAATGATGAAAAGTATAAATTATCTTCTATACATTCGCTGTAGAGAGATTCCATTTTATCGAGAAATTCAGACAGGGGAATCTTCTGGAATAACTGGAGATACTTCTCAATGCGTCTTTTTAGGTTCAGGTATTCATCGGGAATTTTGATTAACAGTTCATTAGCCGGAAGCGCGGGGATGGAATTTAATAAATCGGCTGCCGCCGTTATATTGCCGGAATCAAAAAGCCTGATTGCCTGATGATACTTCATTTTCGCCTCTTTATTCCAAGTTGTACACTGGGTAAGATTGGGATCGAGTGAATTCTTATCAAACCCGGCATAACCATATCTCTTCCAGATATTCCAGATTCCTTTTAGAGAAATCTTTATTCCTGAGCTTCTTAAAATTTTTTGTGCCCGTCTTACGGTTAACGAAGGATTGTTTTCTTTCAAAAATGCAATCTTCTCTTCTGTTGCGCGCTCAATCCTATTCCAAGGTCTATTGTAGTTACTCAGAAGACCAAACTCTCCATGGATTCGGTATATCTTAAGCCACTTATAAACCGTGCGCGGATGAACATTCCATTTCACGGCGGTCTTGGCAATAGACATTCCATTGTTTAAATGATCCTGAACTGCTGAAAGACGGAAAGAAAATGGTCGGTCGCCCATTTGTGGAAACATTGTATATAAAAATTTATCTGTGTCAAGTAACCTTCCTGGTGAAATCGCATTTAACGAAAAATAATATACCATAATTTATCCGGCAGCAAAAATGTGACATCAGGCTAAATATTTTTCTATAAATGAACCACCGAATTCCCATAATGCCAATAATCGTCCTATTCTTAGATACCTTGGGGTTTTCGCCACCAATCTGGCCAAACTGGAAGTATGATCGACAATTGACTGGAAGATGCCCATACATCGGACCGGAGCAGCCGGAAATTGATTGGGTCTTTGATACCCAGGATACATTTCGGTTCACTTCGGCCTCGGTAGTAATCAGTGGGGATAGTACAATATACTTCTGCAGTCCTGATAGTTTCCTCTTTGCGGTCAAACCCAATGGTGTCTTGAAGTGGCGATTCAAAACCCGTGGGCGCCCTTATTTTCCAGCAATTGATGAGTCAGGTAGAATTTACTGCAGTGTTGCCGGCGATAGTATCTATCTCTTGACACTGGATGATTCCATTACTTACGCGAAGTTTGTCTGGTCCTGGAGCATGCCTAATAATAATAATCTTGTCGCCCTTCCCCCAATTAATATTGGTGTAGATAAAACCACCTATATGTCCGCGGATTCTATGCGTGCCATTGATAGTGCCGGAAATATAAAATGGACATGTCACCGTGGGATGACCTCGGCTTATCCACCCGCCCTATCTCATGATGGTTCAAAATTATTTTATGAATGGTGTTATGACCAGTGGACAAACACGCTTGCCAGTCGTGATACGAGCGGCGCTTTAAACTGGTATCGGGTTATCGGCCCAGCTCCGATGTCCTTAGCCTGGGGGAGTCCGGCAATTGGTAGAGATAGTGCTATCTATTTTTCAACTGCTGATGGTAGATTACTTGGATTGTGGCCAAACAATACTGATAAATGGGCACCCCAAAATAACCTGGGTGCCTTGAACTTTATGACGGTTTCTCTTGGAAGTAATGATACCCTGTGGCTTATGAACTATGGGAAAAGGCCAACTTATCGTAAATTCTCTCCGGACAACGGTATAATTACCTTTATTGACTCAGTCACCACCCTGCCCAGTGTGTACAACTTTTTTAACTCTTATATAATTGATAGTCTGGGACAGGCATATATTGTTCTAAGGGATTCGCAAACCACTTCAAGTATCTTATACGCATTCAACGCTGATGGCACTGTCAAGTGGTCCATACCTCTTACTGGTTCATCATTTACACCAAGGAGTTTTCCGGCAATCGGACCAAACCACAAAATATATGTGTGTGCAGGCACTAAATTATTTGCCATCAGAGATGGAAGCAATATTGCTGAGTCTAAAAAGGAAAGAAAAAAACCCTTCTTTTTTGATGTCTATCCCAATCCCTTCACAAGGCATTGCGTGATCGAATTCCAAATCCCGAGCCGTCACTCAGATTGGCGGGTCAAGTCCCGGTCCGAAGTTTCTTTAATAATTTATGATATCTCTGGTAGGGTTGTGAAATCGTTTAATTCAACAATAAGCACCAAGAATCAAATATCAAAAATCCATTGGTTTGGTAATGACGATTCAGGTCGCAAACTCCCACCCGGTGCATATTTCTTGGTTATTAAGACATTTGAATTTGTTGTAGAAAAAAAGGTCGTTAAGGCAAATTAGTATTTACTTATTTTCAAGTTTTCTTCATTTTTGCCGGAATATATTATTGGATCTTAATTACCGCTTGACAAATACTACAGTTCAAACTTGGAATTTTTATTCATTAGTGAAAATGGAACATTACCCTTTATATATCTCTTGAACTTTCTCAGTGCCTTTGCCCGGTGGCTGATACGATTCTTTATTTTAAAGCCGAGCTCGGCAAAGGTTTTATTAAAACCTTTAGGAATGAATATCGGGTCGTAACCAAATCCATCCTTTCCTTTTGGTTCATATGCAATTCTTCCAATACACTCACCGGTAAAGACCTCATACCTTCCTGGCGCATAATAATATACGAAAACTACCTTGAATCTTGCCTGTCTGTTCTTTTTATTACCCAACTCGTTCAGAATTCTTTCAATCCGTTCCTGGTCGGTCTTACCATACCTTGAAGAATAAATTCCCGGTGCTCCATTTAGTTTATCAATGAATAATCCAGAATCTTCAGCCAGACAGGGTTTCTTGATAATCTTATAAAAGAATTGTGCCTTTAAAAGACTATTTTCCAAAAGTGTCCTTCCAGTTTCGGCAATTCTGAGCTTAAAGGAATCGCTCAGTGTGAGACATTTAAAATCCTTACCCAGAATAGCTTTTATCTCTTCAATTTTGTGTTTGTTTCGGGTGGCAAGGAGAACAGTAAAGGGGGGCTTGCGCTGACAAGCTCCCCCTTTATTTTTTGGTTGCATAATAGAATTTATGGACTTATCATCGTCTCTACCACAAATGCCCCACGATAACCCAGACTCAATGCCCGATTCTTCAAGGTTTCTGCCTCTTCTTTGGTTAAACAATCACCAACCCGAACTTTATAATATGGAGGAACATACTCTATATATACCTTACCCCCAAAAGCGGAACGGGCATCATCGGCAACCCTGGAGGCATTCTTCTGGGTTGAAGATGCAAATATCTGAACCCGAAAACCATAGATGTTACCCGGGGGAGCACTGGGAGCTACAGTTGGAGCTGGAGGTGGGGTCGGTGCTGACGGCACAGTTGGTGCTGGTGGAATTGGTGGTGGGGCAACAGAAACCTCTTCAATAGGTGGTAGCACCGGTGCCTCTTCAACAACCGGCGGCGGAGGAATCACCGGCGCCTCTTCGGTTACCGGCGGGAGCACTGGTATCTCTTCCGCTGGTGGTGGGGTAGTGGGTGTTACCTCAGCAGGTGGTGTGGTCGGTGCTGGAAAGACCGGCTCTTCGGAAACATTCTTTTCTTCTTCGCCAAATACAATTACCTCTTCAAGCCCTTCAGTCTTTACCACGGTCTTCTTGGGTGCACAGAATAGAAAGAAAAGTATGCACCCCATTACTATTATCTTGCTGAAATTAGACATAAAACCTCCTTTCCCCTGTCTCTTCTAAAATTTCTTAGAAGAAACCTAAGGCTTTTGCATAATATGCCACAAATCTCCCCTTTAACCCTTTATTCTTAACAAATTCTTCAGGTCCGACGCCCGCTCCTTTTTACAGACCAGGACCCCTTTGGGGCAGGCAACAACCACCAGTTTTTTTATTCCATAAACCTTCACCGGTATATTATAAGAATACACAATTGAATCCCTGCTGTCAAGACCCAATGCATCACCGATAAAGATATTTTTAAAACAGTCGCCCTTAAAATATCGTTCCAGTGCCAACCAGGAACCCACATCATCCCAGCTAAAATCTGCCTTTATAACGCAGAATCTCGCTGCCTTCTCCATTACTCCGTAGTCAATGGAGATCTCCCTGATTTCTTCAAAATGTCTTCTTTCGCCGGTTAGTAGATAGCTCTTTACCCTTTTAGAGACGTCAGGAATGTGATATTCCATCTCCCTGATTATATCAGTTATCTTAAATGTAAATATCCCGCTATTCCAGAGAAAGGTCTTCTTTCTTAAATATACCTTTGCCCGACGCCGGTCAGGTTTTTCGGTAAACCCCTTCCCCTCACAGGCAACTATCCCGGATTTATGTTTCTTTAATACTTCACCAATTTTTATGTAACCATACCCGGTCTCTGGTCGGGTCGGATTTATCCCGTAGGTGACGAGATAACCATTCTGAGCAAGATACTCACCGAATTTTAGATGGGTAAGGAATCTTCTTTTATCCCGAATAAGATGGTCAGCAGGCATAATGTGCATAATTCCATCGCCATATTCTTCTTTCAACTTCATTGCCACCAGACAGATCGCCGGTGCCGTATTCCTGCGCACCGGTTCAATCACAATTTGCCCTTTTCTTACGAAATTTTTTGTTATACAGCTAAGTTCTTCAGGAATTATCAAGATTGTCTCTTCTTCTTTGAAAAAATCTGCAATACGGTCAATGGTTTGCACAATCAATGGTTTTTTATTAAAGATAGAAAGAAACTGCTTGGGAAAATCGGGTTGACTCAGGGGCCAGAAGCGTTCGCCCTGACCCCCAGCGAGGATTACGGCAAAGTGTTTAATAACTTACCCCCACAATCTTAAAGATTACAGTCCCGAACTTAAGATGTGTCTTGATCTGAAGGGGCAGCCGGTTTGAATCGGTACTATACCAGATTTCCATTGAACCACTTGAACCCAAAACTCCTTTTGCCTTTGTCCTTAGTTTCAGCTTCGTTGCCAAAAAATTGCCCAACTTCGTCTTGAGGTTTATCTTTCTGTCAATTATGCATTGCACATCATTATTATCCTCCCCCTCGTAGATTATTACATTGGAAGTATCACCTTCAATTAAAGGAATTGTCCTTAAATAATACCAGTAACTCAAAAGGTCCCTTGCCGGATAAAGCAGTGTGTCTTTTAATGAACCACCCTCATAGACCAATAGATTACGGTGGTCAAATTCAAGGCGGGTCAAGTTGGTGTATTTTCCCTCGTGGACACCCTTTTTATAGACGACCGGTAAAAAACTATCAATCGTTGTCCAGACCTCAATTGTATCATTGAGCGAAAATATAAATCCAAGTTCAGGATTGGAATTAAGGCGTGAAGAAAGCACATAGCATTTCTTACCAGCATAGTTTATTGTATCCAAAACCTCAAGTACCATACTGCCCAGTTCTAAGAAGCCATACTGTGCCTTGTATTCAATGCGCTCCCCCACTCTCATACCAAAAACAATGGAAGTCAAAATGAAGACACCGCCAAGGATTCTTCGGGACATCGTATTTATTGAACTACTAATTTATTGAGCCGCTCGATCCGTTTATCAAGAGGTGGATGGGTCGCAAAGAGACCGGAGATATTAAACCGATCCTTGCCAAAAGGACTGGCAATGAAGAGATGGGCATTGGACTGAGATGCCCGCGCCATCGGTTGGTAGGCATCTTTAAGTTTTTTCAAAGCCTGCGCCAGGCCTTGAGGATACCGCGTAATAAAGGCACCTGAGGCATCGGCAAGATATTCGCGCTGACGGGATATTGCTGCCCTGATTAAGGCAACAAATAAAGGTGCGATAATGGCAAGGACGAGACCAACAAGCAGAAGGATCAGACCGGCTCGACCACCGCGGCGGCCGTCTCTCCTCCCCCGTCCCCAGAACATACCCCTTAAAAAGAAATCCCTCAGGAGAATAATCAGACCACCAATTGCCGCCACCACCGTCATTAAGAGGATATCATAATTTCTGATGTGCGCCATTTCATGGGCTATCACACCCTGTAGTTCTTCGCGGTTCATAATTTCAAGCAATCCGGTCGTCACCGCAATTGATGCATTCTGCGGATTTCTTCCAGTAGCAAAGGCATTGGGTGCCGGGGTGGGGGTGATATAAACTTTGGGTTTTGGCACACCCGCCGCAATCGCTACTTCCTCAACCACATTGTGGAGTTGTTTGAACTCTTCCGGGTCTGCCGGAACCGAGCCGGTGGCTGCAATAGCAATCTTGTCCGAATTGTAGTAGAGAACAAAATTGTATATAATGATAAAAAGTGCAAAGAAGACATAACCGGCTGTCCCCCAGTCCAATAACTCCACAACGATATATCCCAGAATCCCTAAGAATATACTGGTGATCAGAATAAACAAAAAGGTCTTCCGCTTATTTGCCGCAATCAGGTCGTAGAGTGTCTCTTTCATTTTGTGAAGATATTAGAACTTTACCCGAACCGCCTCTCGCTCTTCAGCGGGTGCCTCAAAGAATTCCCTTGGTTTAAAATTGAACATTGAGGCAATTATCGTCTGCGGGAATTTCTGAATTGTTGCATTATAGTCCATAACTACATCGTTATAGAACTGACGGGCAAATGCAATCTTATTCTCGGTTGCCGAAAGTTCCTCCTGTAATCGCATAAAGTTTTCATTCGCCTTTAACTGCGGATAGTTTTCTGCCACGGCAAATAGTGTCTTTAGTGTGGCAGTCAACATATTATTTGCCTCGGCTGCCTCTTTGGGGCTGGCCGCTCCCATTGCCCGGGAACGTAGTTCAGCCACCTTCTCTAAAACTTCTCTTTCGTGTGCTGCATAACCCTTTACCGTTTCAACCAGATTAGGAATCAGGTCATAACGGCGTTTCAACTGAACATCAATCTGTGCCCAGCCATTATCTACTCTGGTTCTCTTCACAACCAAACCATTGTAGATTGCAATAATCCAGAAAACCAAGAGAATAATTATTATAAGTAAAATAATGCCGCCCATTTGTCCTCCAATTTTTCCTATTTTATACGAAAAAGAGAGAATGTCAATATCAATTACTCTATCTTATCGGCAGAAGTTTACCGGTCCTTCTTCCTGCCCAGGCACCCGCATAATTCAGATTTGAATAAAAGGCTATGGAACTCGCTATCGGATCCCGTGTGCGTAGATAAGTTACTATTGCCTTATGTAATATCTCATCCCAGGAGTAAACCTGACGATGGATATCTTGCATAATAGAAGTCAAATCCTTACTACTTATCTTCCTTGGTTTATAGGTCAGCTCTGCCACATCAAAATGGTCCCAGTCTCTGGGGTAATCAGTGTAAAGTAAACGGCCTTCTTTATAAAGACGTTCAAACAGACGCGTTCCGGGCAGAGGTGTAAGATAGGTTATCTGCATTACATCTATATCACTTTCAAGCAGATAACGGGCACGCCGGTAAATTATATCCTCTGTATCGCTATCAAAACCAAATATGAAACTACCGACAATGGCAATCCCTGCACGGTGAATACGGTCAAATGCCTTTTTATAAAAATCTATCCCCCTTTTTAGATTCAATCTCTTATTTGCCTCAATGAGTGCCTCTGTTTCCCTGGCTTCCAAACCCATAATCACCATCTTACACCCGGATCTTGAAGCCCAATAAAGAACCTCTTCATCATCGGCAAAATTCAAAGATGCCTGACAGATCCACCACTTATTCAATTTACGATTTACCATTTCTTTAAAGATTGCGATTGCCTCATCTCGGGAATCCGAACCGTATCCAATGATATTGTCATCAATAAAAAAAATAAATCTCTTTTTTATGTTTATAAGCTCGTCGATAACTTTATCCAAGGGACGACGGCGATATTTTTTACCATAGTAAGCAGGAACGGAACAGAAGTCACAATCCATCGGACATCCCCTTGAAGTCTGTACTGAACCGAAGAGATAATCTTTATGAAAGAGGTCATGTCGGGGATGAGGAATATCCCTTCCATCAATCAACTCACCATGATAAATCCCTTTAACCCCACCGCCTTTAAAATCGTAAATGATTTTATTCCAAATTGATTCAACCTCGCCTATTACCACTGCATCAACATATCTCAATGCCTCTTCAGGACAGATTGTAGCATGCATACCACCCATCACTACCGGCACGCTCCGTTGCCGATAGATTGCGGAAATTTCATAGGCGCGATTGGCTGAGGCGGTATAGGCAGTAATTCCAACCAAATCTGCATCTTCAAAGAAAAAAGGATTGAAATTTTCATCAATCAATTTTATCTCCCAATCGTCAGGAGTTAATGCCGCAATTATACCCAGTGCCAGCGGCGGAAATCGTGAGGTAAGATTGGCAGTAAAACCACGCCGCTTAGGATTTACCGGATTAATCAAAACCAATCTGTGTCTTTTGGGGAGCATCTTCAAAACCCGTCAATTATAATATTAATCTTATTAATGTCAATAAGCCTTGATTCCTTTTAAAAATAGAGTATAATCTACCGAATGAAAGAAAAGAACCAAAATGCATACCAAAAAATCAGCTCCCGCCGGATTATGTTCGTAATTATCTTAAACTTTCTCATTACGGCAACTGAGATTGCAGGTGGTTTAATTGCCCACAGTTTATCTTTACTATCGGATGCCCTCCATAACCTCACTGATGGATTTGCAATTTTAACGAGTTTTTTTGCCCTGCGTCTTGGTCAGCGTAGAAGTACAACCCAAATGACCTTCGGTTTTAAACGGGCAGAAATCCTTGCTGCCCTGTTCAATTCTTCAATTTTGATTATCATAATCTTCTTTCTTTTGAAAGAAGCAGCATCACGCCTATTTTCACCCCATATTATCAATAGCAATCTGATGCTTACTGTCGCAATAGTTGGTCTGCTCGCCAATCTGGTGGGAGTCACCCTGTTAAAGAAGGACGCCGACCATAACCTGAATATCAAATCTGCCTATCTCCACCTTTTTGCTGATTCATTATCTTCCATCGGGATTGTTATTGGAGGCCTTCTCATTAAATTCTTTAATATCTATATCATTGACCCGATTTTGACAGTGGTTATAAGTATTTATATACTCCGCGAGAGTTATTTTATTTTCCGTAATACTATAAATATCCTTATGCAATCAACACCTGATGGAATTGATATAAGAGAAATAAAGAGCGCGATTGAAAGTATTCCTGAGGTTCACAATCTCCACCATGTCCATGTCTGGCAGATGACGGATAGAGATATACACTTTGAGGGTCATATTGATATCTGCAATGATCTACGTACCAGCGAAGTCGCCGATATTATAAAAAAAATTGAAGAAATCCTTCTCAGTAAGTTTAATATCACCCATACAACAATCCAGGTAGAATTCGGTACCTGTTCTGATAAAGAGGTCATAAGGAAATGTGATTTAAAAGTATAAGAATCCATCCTTGACTTTAGCAAATTTTGGAGTATAGTTAAAGGTGATGGGTTTTGAAAAACACATTAGGATTCTTCACCCTGAGATCGATAACAAACATTAATATTGGGGTGAGGAAATTTGGTCTTGGGAATATTTCCTGAGGAATCCTTTGGAGGTAATATGAATTATAAAAATATCAACATAGAAATTGATGGTAAGATTGCGGTCTTGAAGGTTGTTAGACCCGCAGTCTTGAATGCCGTGGATATAGAAACAATACTGGAGATTGAAACGGCAATGCAGGAAATGAACAGGAATAGAGACATTCGGGTAATCATCATAACCGGTGAGGGAAAATCGTTTGTCTCGGGCTCGGATATTTCACGCCTGGCACAGATGGATTCACTGATGGCAAGGGAATACAGTCAAATCGGACAGCGGGTTTTGAATTTTATTGAAAACATGGAAAAACCGGTAATTGCGGCAATAAATGGATTTGCCCTCGGTTCAGGTTGTGAAATTGCAATGGCTTGTGATATTAGAATTGCCTCGGAAAGAGCAAAATTGGGTCAACCCGAGGTAAAATTGGGGCTTATCCCCGGACATGCCGGAACCCAGCGACTGGCAAGGCTTGTAGGAATTGGTAGGGCAAAAGAATTAATCTTTACCGGCGAGATGATCGATGCCCAGGAGGCTTACCGAATTGGGTTGGTAAATAAAGTCGTTCCTGCGGTATCATATGAGGAATTTGTTAAAGATGGTATTGATGAGAAAGAGGCCAAAAAAAGGGCTGATGCTGAATCAAACGCCCGACTTTTGGCTGAAGCAAAAAACCTGGCAAGAAAGATTATTGAAAATGCTGGCCTAAATGCAGTAAAGATTGCAAAAACCGTAATCAATCGTGGAATTGATGCCAATCTCCAGACCGCAAACTCCTATGAAACAGAGGCATTCAGCATTCTCTTTTCCACTGAAGAGGCAAAGGAAGGTATGCGGGCATTTTTGGAAAAGAGAAAACCCAGATGGGAAGAATGATTAGGAGGTTTTAATGAATCTGGATGAACGACTTCGGAATGTATCGGTAATCGGTGCTGCAGGAAAGATGGGAAGTGGAATTGCAGCATTGATTGCCCAGGAAATGTTGAGATTGAAATTTGAAAATCCCGATAAGATATACCGGTTAAATCTAATTGATGTAAGTGAAAAAGGTCTTGATGGGCTGCGCGATTATTTAAAATCACAATTCATAAGAACTGCAGAAAAGACGATTGTCTCGCTCCGTGATAAATATAAAAACCGACCGGACCTTGTGGAGAATGCAGAAATTGTTGATGCCTATGTGAACGATGGGATGAAACTTTTGAACTTCGGCACCGAACTAACGCTGGCAAAAAATAGTCATTTAATATTTGAAGCAATAATTGAGGACGAAAAAATCAAGATAAAAACTTATAAATCATTAAAGAAATTGGTTTCAAAGGATACCTTATTTTTGACCAATACTTCAAGCATACCGATAGGTTATCTTGATGAAAAATCAGGTCTTGATGGAAGATTGATCGGTTATCATTTTTATAATCCGCCGGTCGTCCAGAAACTCGTGGAAGTGATATCATCAAAATACACAAAAAATGAATTAAAAGACATTGCCAGTGAACTTGGTAAGCGTCTTCGTAAAACACTCGTTCCGGCAAATGATATTTCTGGTTTTATCGGCAATGGACATTTTATGCGTGATGGTCTATTTGCCCTTGATGAAGTCTTAAGATTGAAAGGGAAATATAAGTTAACTGGTGCAATTTATATAATGAATCGGGTGAGTCAGGATTTCCTTTTGAGACCTATGGGCATATTCCAATTGATAGACTATGTGGGGATTGATGTATTCCAGTGTATTCTTAAAGTTATGCGCACCCATCTCGGTGCTGATGAATTGAAACACAAGTTGATCGATAAGATGATGAAGAAGGGCATAAAGGGTGGGCAGTATCCTGATGGTTCGCAGAAAGATGGATTTTTAAAATACGACAAAAATCGTCCGGTGGGCATTTATGATTTGAAAAAGGGTGAGTATTTTGTTATCACCGATGACTGGAAAAAGAAGGTTGATAAGCAACTGGGACCTTTGCCCGAAGGTTTTGCTCCCTGGAAGGCATTGCTCGGAGATAAAAATAAAGAAGAAAAATTAAAGGCTCATTTTTCTGCACTGAAAACTATGAATACACTTGGTGCCGAACTTGCCTTAAGTTACCTAAAGAGAACAAAGGAGATTGCCGAGAATCTTGTAAAACAGGGTGTTGCAAATTCAGCTGATGATGTCAATGCAGTTTTAACCAATGGATTTTACTGGTTATACGGACCGATAAATGAATATGCTAAATAAAACACCTAAAAGTCAAAAATGCCTAAATACCTAAATTTTAATTATTTAAGTACTTAGTTTGCTATCTATACGGGAGGTTTTATGCCTTTTTTAAGAAAAAAAATCTATGCCTGTGCCGGCTATAATACAATTGCCCTAGGCTCAGGTAGAAAAGAATTCCATCCCAAAAAACCAAGACCAGGAATTGAACACTATATCAAAGAAGCAGGACTTGGTGCAATAGAACAGATAAAAAATCCTGAACATATTGATGAAGGTGTGATTGGAAATTTTGTTGCGGATAGATTTTGCCGTCAGGGTAACCTCGGTGGTTTCTTTCCCTATGTCCATCCAACATTCCAATATAAA
Source organism: Caldifarciminota bacterium (assembly GCA_039802265.1). Taxonomy (GTDB): domain Bacteria; phylum Hydrothermota; class Tepidihabitantia; order SM23-42; family JAOAFX01; genus JBDRWI01. The sequence continues at coordinate 38,884 of JBDRWI010000001.1, forward strand.
CCCTGCATTCATGTTGAGGGTGCCTGTGATTCAGGTGGGCTGGCATTGGTTACTTCAGTTAAAAATATCCTTTCTGACCTCGCTGATGTTGTTTTATGTATCGGTGTTGAAGTCCAGAATACCGTGAAGGCACTGTATTGTGCTGATTATCTTGCGGCGGCCGGCTGGTATGCTGGCGAGAGAAAAAATGGTCATGCCTATTTCTTTCCCGACAAATTTTCTGAACGCGCTGGTGCCTATATGAAGAAGTTTGGTGAACAGAAGACAAGAGAGGCAATGGCACAGTGGTATGTGAATGCGATTGAGAATGCAAGGAAAAATCCCAAGGCACAGGAGTATCACAATACAAACCCGGATTTGTTTAATACAGCAATGACAAAGCCAGACCCAAAGTCTTTTTGCGAATTTTTAAATTTCTATGACTGCTCAAAGGTATCGGATGGGGCAAGTGCCTTGATATTTGCCTCCGAAGAGGGATTAAAAAAGATCGGTGTTGATAAAAAGGATGCGGTGGAAGTTATTGCCTTTGCCCAGGTCCAGGATAATATCACCACCCCGCCACCGGATTTGACAAAACTGACGACCTGTGAAATAGCGGCGAAAAGGGCCTATGAAAGGGCAGGAATCAAACCGAATGATTTGAGTGTCCTTGAGGTCCACGATTGTTTTACCATTGCCGGTATAATGGCTATTGAGGCAGCCGGGTTTGCCAACTATGGTGAAGGTGCAGATTTTGTGAAAGCAGGTAAGACAAAACCAGGTGGAATTATTCCGACAAATACTACGGGTGGTTTGATCGGCTATGGTCACCCAACCGGTGCCACTGGTGTCAGGCAGGCAGTTGATGTGGTCCATCAACTACTTGGTAAGGCGGGTGATTGTCAGGTGAAGATTGATTCCAGTAGACCCTATGGTATGCTTTCCAGTATGGGCGGCAATGACAAGACCGTAGTTACAATGGTCTTTCGGAAAATAGAATAAACTACAAATGTCATTGGTAGTTTTCTTATTTAACCAATTACCATTTAACCATCTAACCAGACTGTGATCATCGGTTCCAAACTTTATTATCTTGAAGAGGTTGATTCAACAAATGATTATGCAAAGAGGATTGCACCCACGGCACCTGATGGAGCAGTGGTCCTTGCCGAGATGCAGACAGACGGTAAAGGAAGACAGAACCGCAAGTGGTATTCGCCAAAGGGTGGACTTTATCTCTCGGTGATAACCAACCCTGAAAACGCTTCACTCATGCCGATTCTGGCCGGTGTTGCAATATGCGAGACATTCAATAATTATCATATTCTTTTGGGTCTCAAATGGCCCAATGATGTGATGTTGAATGAAAAAAAGGTTGCTGGTGTCCTAATAGAGTTCATTGACACCAGGTTAATCCTGGGTATTGGAATAAATCTTAACATAACAAGTTTTCCAGAAGAAATAAGGGATAGGGCAACTTCAATATTTCTTGAAACCAAAAAGAAATTTGATAAGATGTCTATTTACCGAACCCTGTGTCTGGAACTTAACCAGTACTATACTATGCTCAATGATAAAAAGGATTCAACAATACTACAAAAGTGGAGGAATTATTCAGTTATCTTCGGAAGGAATGTCCTTGTGGAATTGCCCGATAGAAAGATTACGGGGCGTGCCATTGATATTGCCAATGATGGTTCTTTGATTCTAATGCTCCCCGAGGGTAAGGTTGAAAGAATTTTCGCGGGTGAGTGCCAGGTCATAAAGACACAACCTCAGTGGTAGTGCGGTTTGGATTAAACCCATCGCTAAAAATACCGTAGCCGAGGAGTTGTTATGTTTTATAAAAAATATCAAAATTATTATGTTCTGAGATTGCAAAGGGATGAAGAGATTATACAGTGTCTTACAGATTTTGCTAAAAAGACAAAGTTAGAAGGTGCATTCCTTTATGGACTGGGTGTTGGTAAAAGGCTTACCTTGGGCTATTTTGATGCACATAAAAAATCTTACATTAAAAAGCAATTCAAGGGTGAATATGAATTCACGAGTTTCCTCGGCAATATCTCTTATTTTGAAGAAGAGCCGGTCATCCATATCCATGTTACGATAACTGACAAAAGATTCAATGCCTATGGTGGGCACCTATTTTTCGGCTATGTCCCGGCGACGCTGGAGATAGTTATATTCCCATTTGACAAAAAATTGTTGCGTGAAAAGGATACTGATACGGGTCTGAATCTCCTAAAGATATAAACTGGATTTTTTATCTGATGATCGCAACTTTTATTAAAATGGTGCCCGTATGATTCAGATATACACTGGAAACGGAAAAGGAAAGACGACCGCTGCGCTTGGTCTTGCCCTGCGCGCCATCGGACATAACAAAAAGGTAATAATGATTCAGTTTATGAAGGGCAAGATCAACTATGGTGAATTGAAATCCGCCAGACTCTTAAAGAATTTTAAGATTGAGCAATACGGCCGGCCGGACTTTGTTGACAAAGACCATCCTGCCAGGATCGATATTGAACTTGCAAGAAAGGGATTTGAACGGGCAAAAGAGGTAATTAAGGGCAAGAAATACGATATCGTGATCCTGGATGAGTTGAATGTGGCGGTTGATTACGGATTGATTCCTGTCACAGAAGTTATTGAACTGTTCAAGAAGACACCCAAGAAGATTGAACTTATCATTACCGGTCGTTATATGCCTGAAGAATTTAAAAATTATGCAGATTTGATAAGTGAGGTGATGGAGGTCAAACACTACTTTCAAAAAGGAACAAAGGCGAGGAAGGGAATTGAATATTGACATTAAAGAGAATTTTATTATAATATAATTCGGTAAGTTTTTACCAGAAATTGTAGGGTGGCTGCATAAAAATTAATGGCAAGGTTAAAAATTGCCAAGAAATCAAAGAGGAACCAATTGGAACAGTTTTGGGAAAATCTAAATGATTCCGATTTTTAGTTATTTAGGTATTTGAGAGAGCAAGGAGGTATATGTTCTTTCCGATTGAGAAGATTTGGGAACATTATAAAAATAAATATAAAGCAATAAATATTGGTGCATTGTATTCGCGAAAGTTAAAAGATGAACAGTCGCAGGGACTTGGAGATAAAGACATCAATCCGATAAAAGAGTCTTTAATAAAACTTTCGCTGGGGAAGATAAAGGCAAAAGAATGAAGGTTGTCTTGGGTATAACCGGTTCAATTGCTGCCTACAAGTCTTTGGAATTAATAAGGATTATAAAAAAGAACAAGGGCGAGGTTAAGGTTATTCTGACCCAATCCGCAACAAATTTCGTCACGCCGCTTTCCTGTCAGACCCTCGCTGAAGAGGAAGTCTATATTGACCAGTTTGTTTTAACAAAGGGAATGAAACATCTGAGTCTTTCAGAATGGGGTGATATCCTCGTTGTGGCGCCAGCGACGGCTAATATAATCGGCAAAACTGCCTCAGGAATTGGCGACGACCTCCTTTCAACAACTATCATCTCCTTCCCGAAACCGGTGCTCTTTGTTCCGGCAATGGATGAAGGGATGTGGGATAATAAGATTGTTACAAAAAATGTCCGGCATTTAAAAGAGTTAGGCTATCACTTCCTGGAACCGGTTTCTGGATTACTTGCCTCAGGTAAAATTGGTCGTGGTCGATTTCCGCCAATTGAGAGAATATACAAAAAGATCCAGACGATATTGGCAAATTATAGCACACTCTCCGGTAGGAAGATTCTCATCACCGGAGGCAGAACCGAAGAAGATATTGACCCGGTGCGGGTTATTACCAATCGATCCAGCGGCCTCATGGCAAAGGAACTATATGAAGCAGCAGTCTGCCGTGATGCCCAAACAAGGCTGATTATGGGTGAGGCAGATATTCAATTATCAGACGAGACCGATTTACTAAGGGTACGCACCTCTGAAGAGATGCTTGAGGCAATGAAACAGAATATTCCCTGGTGTGATTATTTGATTATGGCGGCAGCGGTCGGTGACTACATCCCGAAGACCAAACTTACAAGCAAGGTTCATACCGCAGCCCTGAAGATTGAACTCAGAAGAAATATCGATTTACTCCAGGCGGTTAAAAAAGACAAAAGGGATAAAATTTATGTGGGATTCTCCCTTGAGGATAGAAATCCTTTAAAAAGGGCAAAGGAAAAGTTGGTCAAAAAGGAATTAGATTTTGTAGTGCTCAATCCCATAAATGCAATTGGCAGTGACAGAATCTCACCTATTATCCTGAAAAGAGATGGCCGGATTTTTAATCTCGGGGTGATGAGCAAATGGGAACTGGCAAATAAAATCCTTGATGAATGTCTGTCTTTAAAAAATTCAACTTAGCCGGAACCCCTTATGGAAGAGAGAAAAATCCCACCCCACTCCTTAGAGGCAGAAGAGGCGGTGCTTGGTGCTGCCCTGCTTGATGAGGTTGCAGTAAATAAAATCCTTGAAATTTTACAGGAAAGTCATTTCTATTCACCGGCAAATCAAAAAATCTTTCGCGCAATTGTTGAGCTCTTCAACCGTAATATTACACCCGACCTTATTACTGTGACCGACTGGCTTAAACAGAACAAGATGCTTGATGAGATAGGTGGTCCTGAATATGTCTCAAATATTGTAGCAAATGTGATTACCACGGCGAATGTTGAACACCATGCCCGTGTCGTCCTTGATAAGGCAATAAAGAGAAGTCTGATTCGTTCTTCTATGGAGGTTTTAAAGAATGCATTTGAAGATACCCAGCCGGCGAGTGAACTCGTGGATGAGGCACAGAATATGATATTTCAGATAAGAGAAAAGGGATTGAGAAAAGAACCAGTCCATATCAGGGAATATATTACCAAAATCCTTGAGACTGCAGAAAAGATGCGCGGTGAAAGACTGATAACCGGTGTTGAAACCGGGTACTACATCCTTGATGAGGTCACTTCCGGATTTCAAAAGGGCGATTTTATAGTAATTGCGGGTAGGCCAAGTATGGGCAAGACTGCGTTTGCCCTCAATATTGCTGCATTTGCGGCACTGAAGAACAATGTGCCAGTGGCAATCTTTTCGCTGGAAATGTCAGCTGAGGCACTGGTTAAAAGAATGTTGTGCACCGAGGCTGAAGTAAATATTAAAGATTTGAGTCGTGGGAAATTGACGACCCAGGAGTGGGTTAATCTTTCAACCGCTGCCGGTAACCTCGACCGTGCGCCAATATTCATTGATGACTCAGCGAGTCTTACTGTCTTGGAATTAAAGACCAAGGCAAGGAGATTAAAGGCAGATAATGATATCCAGTTGATGATTATTGACTATCTCCAGCTCCTTGCCGGATCTTTTTCAAAACCCGGGATCTCAAGACAACAAGAAATATCAGAGATTTCACGCTCCTTAAAGGCACTGGCAAAGGAACTGGACCTGCCCCTTGTCGTGGTCTCGCAGTTATCAAGGATGCCCGAACAGAGGCATGAGGACCACCGACCCAGACTCGCTGATTTAAGGGAGAGTGGAGCAATTGAGCAGGATGCCGATGTTGTGATTTTTATCTATCGTGATGAAATCTATAATCCTGATACAGAAAAGAAGGGTATTGCAGAAATCAATGTTGCAAAACAGCGTAATGGACCAACAAAAATATTTGAACTTGGTTTCATCGGTGAATATACCCGCTTCAGCAATCTGGCATTGAGGGAAGAGGCATTGCTGGAATTAGAGGAAAGTGAACCTTTTTAGACACATCTACGATTTTACCGCATTCTTCGTTCGCAGTCTATTCTTTGTCTGGCAGTTAGGCAAATCAAAGGGCCGCATTGCGGAACAGATCTACAATGTCGGATTTGGTTCGCTACCCATTATCTTTTTGGTCTCAGCATTTTTGGGAATGGTAACAACCGTCCAGTTATCCTATCAATTGCTGGCATATCTCCCCAGATATTATCTTGGGGCTGCAATTGGCCGAATGGTCTTGATTGAATTAGGACCGGTTTTAACCGGCCTGGTGGTCTGCGGTCGCTGTGCCTCAGCAATGGCCGCCGAGGTTGGAACAATGAGGGTAACCGAACAGATTGATGCCCTTGAGGTGATGGCGATTGACCCTTATCGCTTCTTAAACTTTCCGCGAATACTCGGAACCTTAATCTCCCTACCCCTCCTTACGGTCTTTAGCGAATTTGTTGCAATCCTTACTGGTGCAGTCTATGGACACCTTTTCCTGAATATCCCTTTCAGTGTCTTCAATTATGGCCTGGTAAGAAACTTCTTTCACCGGGATCTATTCGGCGGCTTACTAAAGGCTGTCCTCTTCTCTCTGGTTATATCAAACAGTGGTTGCTACTTTGGCTACAATGTAAAGGGCGGTGCCCGGGAGGTTGGAATCGCCACAACCTATGCCGTGGTTACCGCCTCAATTCTAATATTACTTCTGGATTTTATTGTAGCACTGGTTGTCTTTGGATAAAATGATTGAGATAAAGGAACTTTCCAAAAAATTTGATGGCAATGTTGTCCTTGATCGCGTGAGCCTGACCATAAAGGATGGCTCGCTCGTCGTAATCTTGGGTCCCTCAGGAACCGGTAAGACGGTTCTTTTGAAATCAATATTGGGATTACTACCGGTTGATGGTGGGAGGGTAGAGTATGATGGAAAGTCAATATTTGAACTCAAGCCCGCTGAGTTATACCAGCTTCGGAAACAGGTCGGCTTCGTATTTCAATCCGCCGCCCTCTTTGATTCAATGACTGTCTATGAAAATATTGCCCTGCCCATAAGTGAGCATACTACACTTTCGCCAAAAAAGATAAAGGAAAAGGTAAAAAATATTCTTGAGATTGTTGGACTCCCCAATAAAGAAAGGCTCTATCCCCGCTCGCTTTCCGGTGGTATGAAGAGACTGGTTGCAATCGGCCGGGCAATCGCCCTTGACCCGAAATATCTATTTTATGATGAACCAACAACCGGTTTGGACCCGGTGATGAAGGATAGGATTGTTCAATTGATAATAAATCTAAAACAGAATTACAAAAAGACTGGAATCGTCGTTACCCATGACCTCCAGACAGCGGAGGCAGTGGGTGACGAAATCTATATGTTAAAAAATGGTAAGATAAACAGATTAGAAGAGATAAAAAAGGAATTATATGGATAAAGATATTAAAAAGACCATGGCTGGTGTCTATATAGTGGGAGGAATAGTTCTCTTTATCCTCTTTTATATCTGGCTTTCAGGAAAGATCGGACTGCGAGCAACCTATGATATAAAGGTTTACTTCTCGGATATTACCTGGCTAAGGCGCGGTGACCCCGTGATTATCTATGGAATTGAAAAGGGAAAGGTAAAGTCCTACCACATTGAAGGAGACAGGGTCCTCGTTACCCTGGCAATTGATAAGGATGTCCGACTGCCTGAAGATTCCAAGATTGCCATTCGCCTTGTCAATTATTTAGGTTCTGACCGTTATATAAAGATTATCCCGGGTAAGGGAGATAAGATTCCTGAGGTCTATTATGGTACTGACGAGACCCTGCTCTTTGAGGCAATTGCGGCAAAATTGGATTCCATTACTGCGGTCTTTGACAACCTTTCATTACCCGATTTTAACAAATTGAGTTTTGATATCGTTCACCTTCTTGATGAGAATCTCCGCAGACTTTCTGAATCATTAAAAGAACCGAGTGAAAAGGTTAATGAACTCATCACGCGCATGGATATTTTGTTTGACTCCCTTACCGCCTTAACCGAGAAAGAAGGAACGGTCAATAAACTGATAAAGTCCGATGAATTGTATCAAGAAATCCTGGCAACGAATAAGGCATTGCGGGAACTTCTGGAGGATATAAAGGCAAATCCCGAGCGTTATATAAAGATAAAGGTGTTTTGAATGAAAAAGACAAAATTTGTCTGTCAGAATTGTGGTGCATACTCTTCCAAGTGGCTCGGTAGATGTCCGAACTGCAGTGAATTCAACACAATGGTAGAAGAGATTATAGAGGAGAAGAAAAGAGAGCCGGTAAAAGATATCAAACCCATCTTATTAGCCGAAGTCCCTTACCAGGAACAGACCAGACGCTCGGTGGGTATTACAGAACTTGACCGTGTTCTGGGAGGTGGTCTGGTTAAGGGGTCATTGATTTTACTCGGCGGTGATCCGGGGATTGGTAAATCAACCCTTATGCTACAAATTTCTGATTATCTCGCTCGCAACAACGGTGCCGTCTTTTATGTCAGCGGCGAAGAGTCACCAGTTCAAATACGACTGCGCGCCGAGAGAATAAATGTCTCCGGAAAGGGAATCAAATTTCTTGCCGAAACCGAACTCGAGACAATTCTCAAAATCGCTGAAGAGGTAAAACCCGATTTGATGGTCATCGACTCAATCCAGACGATTTACAAATCAGAGATTTCTTCTGCACCCGGGAGTGTTGCCCAGGTGAGGGAGTGCGGCGGTGATTTGATGAGATTCGCCAAGGAGAGAGGAATTACCACAGTCATCATCGGACATGTTACAAAATTTGGCGTCATCGCCGGTCCAAAAACCTTAGAGCACATCGTTGATACAGTTTTATATTTTGAAGGAGAAAAAGAAGGGCAGTATCGCATCTTAAGGGCAATAAAAAACCGGTTTGGCTCAACCAATGAAATTGGTGTATTTGAGATGACAGCAAACGGCTTAAAAGAGGTGAACAACCCTTCTTCAATATTTATCTCCGGCTGCGGTGCCCCGGGCTCGGCAATCGTATCAGTAATTGAAGGTTCAAGGCCAATTCTGGTTGAAGTTCAGGCACTAACCAGTCCGACTTTTTTTAATTACCCCCAGCGGATTACAACCGGGATAGATTATAAAAGACTTTCCATGCTCCTTGCCGTCTTAGAAAGGAGAGCCGGGATAAATCCCTATGGACTTGATTGCTTTGTCAATGTAGTGGGCGGAATAAAATTGTTTGAACCATCAAGCGATTTAGGCATTCTGCTGGCAATTGCCTCTTCAATAAAAAATAGACCGTTGAATAAAAATATGCTGGTGATTGGTGAAGTAGGACTCGGCGGTGAGGTACGCCCGGTGCATAGTATTGACCTGAGAATAAAAGAGGCGGAAAAACTGGGTATGAAAGTTGCACTGGTACCTACAAAGAATACCATTCCCAAAGATACCGGGATAGATATTGCCAGGGTTGGTGATGTAAAAGAGGCAATCGAAGTAGGTATTGGATAAGAGGGAGGTCTTATGTTATTTTTCAGACGCGAGGAGAGGTATGTTCTTGATTCAGCAAGTATCATTGACGGTCGGGTTGTGAATCTGTTTGAAAAGAAATTTTTGGAAGGGAAGATAATCATTCCCTATTTAGTCCGAATAATTGCCCGCAAACAGATAGGCAATGATGCCGAGCGGGTTTTAAACCAACTCAGAAAAATTACCCTCCTGGAGTTTGTTGAAAAGAATGTGGATGGTGTCTCTGAAGAAATCAGTGTCCTTAAACTTGCATCAAGGAGAAAGGCAAAGGTAATAACAACCTCGGATGAGTATAATCGTCATTTAAAATCCTTTCCCGATGTTCGGATTATAAACATCAAAGAACTACATTCACTATTAACCCCAATATTCAATCCCAACCGGATTATCAGTGTGTATATTAAGAAAAGAGGAATAAACTCCAATGAGGGAGTCGGGTATATTGAGGGTGTAAAGATTGTTGTAATGAATGGTGCAAAGTTCCTCAACCAGCGAATATGGGCAAGGGTTATCTCAATGCTCCAATCGGATAGTGGTAATCTGGTATTTGCCGAGGCAGTTGCCGATCTAAAAGAAAAATCCATTAACACCGACAATCGCAAAAATGAATATAACTGAACTTGACAGTCTCCTTGAACGCCTGACCAAAAGCTATGGAATTGGTTATTCAGGGGGTGTAAAATATGTAGTCCTTGATGAATTGAAAAGGAAAAAAATTTCCGGAGAAATAAGTAAAGATGGAAGTGTCTACGGATTTTTAAAGGGTATAAAGAAAACCGAAATAATGCTTTCTGCCCATCTTGACGAAATCGGCTTTATTGTGAGTTTAATTGAAGATAATGGATTCATTAGATTCCGTGATATGGACGGAGGTGATGTGCGGATTCTCCCCGGACAGGAGGTAATTATTCTGGGCAGTAGAGAAATTAAGGGATATATCGGCATTAAACCACCCCACCTGATGTCTAAGGAAGAAAAAGAAAAGGTCCTACCAATTGATAAACTCTTTATTGACACCGGACTCAAACCCAAAGTTGTGAAAAAACTTGTTCATATCGGTGATGTTGTAGCATTCTTGGGAAAATACTGCAAACTTCAGAACGACCTGCGCAGTGCGAAATCTCTTGATAATCGGGCAAGTGTTGCCTGCTCTCTGGCAATAATTGATGAATTAATAAAACTCGGACCACCCTGTAATATTCATTTTGTCGCAACAAGTCAGGAGGAATTTACCGGACTCGGGGCAAGAATCTTTTCCTATAAATTGCCCCTTAATTATGCAGTGGTAATAGATGTAACCCACGGTGAACACCCTGAATTAAGGGAAGAGGAATGCTTCCCATTAAATAAAGGACCGGTAATTGTCCGCGGACCGACCATTCCCCAGAGGCTATTTCGCCTCCTCATAGAAACCGCAAAGGAACTGGAGATTCCCTATCAGGTAGAACCTGCACCAACCTGGACCGGAACTGATGCCGAGGCAATCGCCTTCAATAAGGAAGGGATCCCTACCTGTGTCCTTGGAATTCCGTTAAGATATATGCATACACCGGTGGAGGTGGTCTCTTTAAAGGATATTGAGCGAACTGCAAGGCTGGTAGTAAATTTTATTAAAAAAATCGCATAGGTATTGACCGGGCGAAGTTTTTGAGTATAATTACATAAAGCAAAACCTGAATATTTTTTGAAAAATGTGCCGCAGGGTGCCTTTAAACCCTTAAATAAAGCAGATAATTTGGGCTTATCGGTAAAGAAAGGAGGCAATTATGCATTCATATAAAAAGCCCCTGTTATTAACAGTAGTCATGCTGAGCATCGTCTGGGCAGGTCCTTCAACTAAAAAGCAAGTAAGTGAGCCTGAAATAACATTACTCAGGCCAATGGAACTTGAATTAAGAACCCCTGCCCCGGTCTGGGATACAAATCGGGTCTGGCCCGGTGCCACTGCAAACCTCACAAGAAAAGTTGCGATTGGGAAGTATTTCAAGGGCGCATTGGATGACACCATCCGTCTGGTAACGGTCCAATCCGGTGGTACAAGGAATTTAGTCATTGCTACTGATACAATGAGCTCAAGTTTTGTAAAAAATGGCTTCCGAATTGAGACACCCTATGCCTTTGCCAGTGGTAGCACCCCCCATGCAGTTGCGGTTGGTGATGTGGATGGTGATGAGTATATTGATATACTGGCAGCCCAGTCTGCCACACCATACCGGCTATTCTGGTTTGAATGGGACACTGGTGCACTTAACTGGGTTGTGCGCGATTCATTGACTGTAAATAATGCAATCAATGACATTACATTCGGTGATGGCGACAACAATGCAACAACCAGGGACTTCTACATCAATATCGCCCAGACCTCACCAAGTGCGGCAATTATGAGAATTTTCTGGACCGGCACTGCCTGGGATACCTTAAGGATTCTGCTCAGCGGCGGTGTCTCTTCACGGGGTGTTGCGGTTGGTGATATCCGACCAGAACTTGCCGGAAACGAAGTCTATGCAGTTGGTAGTTCAAGGATCTGGCAGGTCTATTTCAATGGTGTATCCTGGGATACCGCCACAATCACCAGTGGGGTAAGCGGTTCTTATGATGTGGTTGTGGGTGATGTAAATCCGGTAAATTCGGGAAATGAACTCTGCGTCGTCCATGGCTCAACATCCTATCAGGTATCAATCTGGAACTGGACCGGTGCAAACTGGTCAGGAATCCTCTGGGCATTCACATCAACCTGGGGAACATCGGATAATACACTTGAAATTGGTGATGTCCTGAAGGAAAATCCTGGTAATGAACTGGTCTTGATGAGTGGTGCCAGTACAACTGCACAGCCCAGGGTCTTCTGGTATGCACCGAGTGGCAATGCCTGGGTGAGCACCTTACCCAAGTCAGTTGGTTCACAGAGTGACTATGGGGTGGCAATCGGTGATATAAATAGATTCCGCACATTCAATTCAGAATTTGTCCTTTCCGGTGGTGGCTCACTCGTTGAAGTAGAAGAGCACGACTTCGTTGATGACATTGGTACCTACTGGATTAGAATGAAAAATCCAACCGCAATCATAAACCTCCCTGACACAATCACTGCGGTAATCTTCAATGCTGGTTCAAATCCCAAATCAAACTTTAATGTTGGCTATCGCTTCAAGAACAGTCCATTAACTGGCTCTTTCATCTATACTGGCACGCTCAATCCCGGTGCAATAGATAGTATAAAATTTCCTGTCACGCTTGATTTTCTGGGAATGGATTCGCTATATGTATTTACCAGTCTTGCTGGGGATGCCTGGATATTGAATGATACAACAAGACTCCACCTTGAGGTATATGACGAAACCACAAAAGTTGCATCAACCTTCAATAATACTGCATTTCCACCTGCCAATGCCACAATCTCACCAATGATAAATACACCCGATACCTGGTGGCGGACAATCCTGTCCGGTTCATACAACTGGGCAAGATATACCTCCGGTACCAATCCCACCTGCTCACCATATGAAGGCTATGGGATGGCTGGTTATCCATCTTATAATGCATCTTCTGGCTCCCAGGCAAGGTTACGCACCCATCGGTTTAATATTGGTCCAACTCCTAAAAAGGTGATGCTCAGATTCTATATGTATCACGACCCGGGTTATTCCACAAATTCCGACTCCGTAATTATTGAATTTTCTTATAACGATACAACATACAATCGGGTTGCTGGATTCCATCGCTATAATGCGACTGCTGGCTGGTATTTGCATGATGTGGAAATTGGCGACTTTCCAGCAAATAAGGACCTCTATATTGGATTCAAGGCAAACAGTGGCTATGGCAATAATATGTTCATTGACTCAGCAAGGGTATTTATTACCACACCAACCGCACCAGTGGTTGATGCGGGAATCCAGAACATTACACCATTTGCCCCACCGATATTTGTTGGTGAGACACTCACCGTTCAGGTTCTGGTCCGTAATTATGGTCTGCAGACCCTTACTTCAACCCCGGTCTTTTATACCCTTGGTGGTGCGGATACGGTCTGGGAGAACTGGACCGGCTCACTGGAGATAAATGAAACTGCCCTTTACACATTCACCACGAATTTTATTCCAACAACTGCCGGTGAAGAAACCCTCTATGCCGGAACGAAATTGACCGGTGACCAAAATCCCGCAAATGATGTAGCAAGTTTGGTTTTTCTCGTCTGTCCTGAATACCATACCTTACCTTATACCAAGAACTTTGATGAGGCGTGGACAAATTCAACAAACCCACCCTTCTGTGGCTGGACAATTGTTGATGGTGGTACCCAATCACCACCGGTGATAGACAATAATGACTGGCATCGTTATGTAAGCAGTTCTCCCGCAAGAACAGTTGCCCGAGTCTACTACTCACCTGTTGAATGGACCGATGACTGGCTCATCTCACCGAGGTTTGATTGTTCTCAATTGGGATATTATACACTCTCATACTGGCACTGGTATGATGACTACACAACAAATTCCCCTGATTCGGGAAGAGTTCTTCTGAGCACCGACGGTGGCGCAAACTGGCAGACCGTTGCAATCTATTCCAATGCCGATGACTCCGGTTATAAGTCAATTGATGTCAGTTCCCTGGCAATGGGTCATAATAATGTAAAGATTGCCTTCCATTATGTGGCATATAATGAATGGCGCTGGTATATTGATGACTTTTTATTTGACTTTGCGCCGGATACAATTCCACCGACAATCACCTTTGTTCAAGAGCCCCAGAATACCTATCAGACCGGTCCCTATATTGTCCGGGCAAGAATCAACGACATCACTGGAATTGGGGCGGATTCACTCTATTATATTGTAAATGATGTAATTACTGCCATTCCCCATACTGCCATCTCAGGCGATACATTCACATTTGAAATCCCCGGACAGACACCAGGAACAGAAGTTGAATACTTCGTCATTGCCCGTGATAATCTCGCAAACAGGGCATATACCAGCACACATAGATTCTGGGTTCTATCACCACTGGCTCCCACTGACCTCGTTGTTACTGGTCAAGCTGATTCCACAGTCCGGCTTGACTGGTTACCACCGGCTGAGGAAATTTCTTATTATAGTGGCGTCAACTACTACTGGTATGGTTGGCTTGCTGGTGACGCAATTGCTACTCAATATACGCCCCAGTATTACCCATGCAAATTAGAAGCAGCTGCCTTATTGTTCTACCAGTATTCGGATACAATAGAGTTCCATATCTGGGCAGATGATGGAAATGGTAATCCGGGAACAAGCCTCTTTGTTGATACAATCATAATCTCCCAGCTCTATCCCAATTTTGAGGTCATTGACCTATCCCAGGCGAATATTACAATAAATTCAGGCAGTTTCCATGTTGGCTTTATATGGCTCGGTGATGATACTCCTTATCCAATGTCTGATAATGGTTCAAATACTACACGCAGCAAATATTATGATGGTACAGACTGGTATCCAGCAGGTTATGACTGGGTGATGTCAGCTTATGTTTCATATCTCCCCGGGGCAAAAAGAACGGTCGGTCAACCAAAACTCTTGGCTTCTGGTACTAAAGTATCTTTAAGAAAGTTGCACAGGAAACCGATAAGCGATAAAGAAAATTTCTCAAGTAACCTTTCGGCAGAAATACTCGGTATCTCCAACTTCTCAATTGAACGCGGCACGACTCAAGGTGGACCTTATACCCAGATTGGAACAACCACCAGCAGTTTCTTTATTGATACAACAGTTGTGAATGAAAACCGATACTACTATGTTGTTAAGGCAATCTATACCCAGCCCGATACTGTTTCTTATTACTCAAATGAAGTGAATATTGGCGTTGATTTTGCTGGTCCACTCTATAATAATACAACCTTTGACTCAATGGCAGCTGGACCCTGGGTTGTCTCAACCGAAATCACCGACTGGATTGGTCTTGCCTATGACTCCCTTGCCTACCGCACCGATGGTGGTTCATTCTCTTATATTACAAGTGACAGTATTGCCGGCGATATCTACTACTACACCATCCCTGACTTCCCAGCGGGAACACTCATTGAATTCTACCTCTTTAGCCAGGACACATCATGGTGGCAGAATATAGGTAGAGACCCGGCAAGCGGTTATTATGCATTTACCTCCCATACCGGTATTGCGGATTCCAAGACCGCTAAACCAATCCCCAGGTTTGTATTCTTAAATCAGTGCCAGCCCAATCCATTTGATAGAACAACCCGGATAAACTACGGAATTCCGAAGCAGATGCATGTAAATATCTCTATCTACAATGCGATTGGACAGTTGACAAAGACCTTGATTGATGGCGAGTTGGAACCCGGTTATTACTCAATCCTCTGGGATGGCAGAGACCAGAAGGGCAGACAACTGGCAAATGGTATTTACTTTGTGCGCTTGTCTACTCCAGATAAGAAATTCATAAAGAAGGCGGTCTTACTCCACTGAACTCAGTCTGGTAGAAAAGGGAGGGGGGAATATATTCCCCCCTCCCTTTTATTATTATCCAACCGCATTGAAAATACTATAAATTTAAATATAATCAAGTAATGAAATTACCCCGGCCACTAAAGATTACCTCCAGGACACCGATAGAAGAATTACCCGGTATATTGGAAAAGACAAAACTTTTTATTAAGCGGGATGACCTGAATGGCCTTTTGATTTCAGGCAATAAGGCAAGGAAACTTGAATATCTTATTGCTGATGCAAAAAATAAAAGTTGTGATACGATTATTACCTGCGGACCAGTGCAGTCCAATCACTGCCGGACAACCGCTGCATTTGCAAGGATATTTGGTCTTGAATGCCACTTACTTCTGCGCAAGAAAGGGCAAGCAGAATATACCGGTAATCTGTTGCTTGATACTCTGTTAGGGGCAAAGATAAAGTTTATTACACCAAAGGAGTATCAAAACCGAATGGCGGTGATGACTGATTATGCACGAAGATTAAGGGACAAAAAGACATATATAATTCCCGAGGGCGGTTCAAATGAAATCGGTGCCCTGGGTTATGTAGATTGTATGAAAGAGATGGCAAAATTTATCAAAAAAGAAAGAATAGATGCGGTGTATTGTGCGGTTGGTTCAGGTGGCACCTATGCGGGTTTATTACTGGGAAAGAAATTACTTAAATTGAATATTGATTTGAATGGCGTGATTATCTGTGATACGGTGGAGTATTTTACGAATAAAATTTCGGAAATCTGTAATAATGCAATAAAGAGATTCAAACTAAAAACGGAAATTAAAAATTCTGAAATCACACTGATTGATGGTTTTGTAGGAAAAGGTTATGGCATCCCCTATCCTGAGGAGATTGAGACGATAAAATATCTTGCCCGAAAGGGGATTATCCTTGAGCCGGTCTATACCGGTAAGGCATTCTATGGAATGATTGAGGATTTAAAAGAAAGAAAATATAAAAAAGTTATCTTTCTTCATACCGGTGGGATCTTCAGCATCTTTGCCTACTGGCGTAATTTTTTGGAATTTTAATTTCCTTTTGCACAGAAATGAACCTATTTGTAAATTTTTCAGGGTGCGGCTTTATATACCGAGAAAAGTGTGGGCGGCGTGGATTCTTGGCGTAAACAGAATCTCAAACTACCATAAGGCATCAAAGATTCTTCCCTTCGCTAATGCTCTATTTTGAAAAGATTACCTTTTCATTCTCACCAGGGCGGTCTTGAGCATTTCAAATATTAACTCATCATAACTCAAGCCTATTGCCCTTGCCTCAAGGGGAAGGTTTGATTCAGTCAATAACCCGGGAATGGTATTCACCTCAAGGACATAAGGGTTATGTTCAAGGTCAAAGACAAAGTCAACCCGGGAAAATCCATAGGCACCGATAGCCTGGTGTGCGGCAAGTGCCAGATTCTGGGTCTTTTTATACTGTTCTTCAGGAAGTCTGGCAGGAATGATATATTCGGTCATTCCCTTGGTATATTTTGATTTATAATCATAAAATTTCCTCTTTTTCGGTGCGATTTCCAGAACCGGTAGCGGAACCTCATTGAGAATACCACAGGTTGCCATAATTCCCGGTATATATTTTTCAAAAAATAGGTCAGGATATCGCCTTTTTATAGAATTGATGCCCTTTATTAAGTCTGCCTTTGTCTCAACAATTATGACACCGACACTTGAACCCTCAGCCCTTGGTTTGATTACCAATGGTAGACCGAGTTTTTCTATAACTTTATCAATGTCAATCTCTTTTTCGTAATAGTATTCTGGGGTCGGAATTCCCTTACCAATGAAGATAGACTTTGATACAATCTTATCCATTCCAATTGCCGAGCCGATAATCCCGGAACCGGTATAAGGAATTCCATAGAATTCCAGGATTGCCTGGACTGTGCCATCCTCACCGAATTTCCCGTGGAGGGCAATAAAGGCGATATCAATATTCTTTAACTTTTTTATAAAATTCCTATCAACATCAATCTCTTTTACTGAAAATCCCTGTTTTTTTAATGATTCAGCCACACATCTTCCAGAGTTGATAGAAATTGCCCGCTCACTTGACCAGCCACCGTAAAGGACACCGATTCTCTTCTTTAACAGCAGATTCCGTTCTTTATCCATACCATTTAATGATAATTAAAATAATTCCCTTGTCAACCTTTTATACTTTAGTCTATCTGCCTCCTTAAGAAAGTCGGGACTTCCAGGTCATTGACATTGTATGGCTTCTCTTTTGTTTCCTTCTTTATTTCCCGGCGCTTGAATGTCGGAAATTCAAGATTTTCATTGCGGTTAAGGATATCCGACTTTACATCCTGATAGACTTCGGTAATCCCGGTTGCCACCAGCATCACCTTTACCTTATTCTCAAGGGTCTCATCAATAACCAGTCCAACCTTTGTATTCACATCTTCATTGTCGATCTCTTTTAGAATCAATGAGGCGGCCTCCTGAACCTCCTTCATCTTCAGGTCAAAACCGCTGATATTGATGAGAACGCCCTTTGCCCCCTTGATCGACATATCATCAAGCAGGGGTGAGTTCATCGCGGTCTGTGCCGCCTGGATTGCCCGATTTTCGCCTTCGCTTATCCCCATACCCATAATTGCCTTTCCCTTTTCAGTCATTACCGCCCGAATATCGGCAAAGTCAAGGTTGATAAGCCCGGGTTTGGTTACCAGTTCAGCAATTCCCTTTATGGCATGAAAGAGGACTGTATTCCCCACCTTTAAGGAATCAAGCACCCCGGATTCCTGGGGAAGTGCACTGAGGAGTTTTTCGTTGGGTATGCAGATCAGGGTATCAACGATATTACTCAACTCATCAATTCCTCTCTGGGCAATCATCATCTTCTTCGGTCCCTCGTGTAACCAGGGTTTTGTTACCACTGCTACCACCAGTGCCCCGGCATTTTTCGCCTCCTCGGCAACCACGGGTGAGGCACCGGTTCCGGTGCCGCCTCCCTCGCCACAGGCGATAAAGACCATATCTGCATCCTTTACTACATTCTTTATTTCTTCCCTTGACTCTTCGGCTGCCTTGCGTCCGATCTCCGGATCGCCACCAGCACCAAGACCACCAGTTAGATTGGCACCAATTTGAATCCTCTCACTGGCAATACAATACTGCAGATGCTGGAGGTCTGTATTTATTGCAATCGTCTCAACCCCTTCAATTCCGTAGGACTGAGCAAAGTTCACTGTATTACAACCTGCGCCCCCAACTCCAACAAGTTTGATGCGGGCGCAGAATCTCGGTTCCTGAACCAATCCCAACATAAATTCCTCCTTTTTTTAGTTTAATCTTTCTCATCTCAAAAGTATTTATTTAACAAATCTTCAAATCTCTTTTTTATTGCCTCAAAGATGCTTACACCTTTTGTCTTTGGTATCAAAGATACATTCTTCTTTTCGTATCCATAAAGCACCAACCCCACACCGGTTGCATAAACCGGGTCAAGGATTATATCGGTGAGACCACCGAGTTTTTTGGGAATTCCGATCTTTACCGGAAGATTGAAGATTTCTTCAGCAAAGCGGTCAAGGCCATTAAACCTGGCGGTGCCGCCGGTAATGACAACCCCAGCACCGAGGACATCGCTGAAGCCGCTCTTTTTTATCTCCTGGTTGGCAATCATCAGAATCTCTTCTACCCGGGGGCTTATGATGTTATAGAGTGTCTCTCTAGTTATCATACGGTCCTCACGACCACCAATCCCTGGGACCTTTATCTCTTCCTTTTTTTCCTCTGGAGTCATTATTAAACTGGCAAGTTTCTTTTTTATATTCTCAGCCTGGGCGTGTGGAGTTCTTATTCCAATCGCAATATCGTTGGTAATATACTCACCGCCTAATGGAATAACATGGGAATAACGAATTGCGCCATCATAGAATATCGCCAGGTCTGTGGTTCCACCACCGATATCAAGCAGGCAGACACCTAAGTCCATCTCATCCGGTTGAAGCACCGCATAACTGGAGGCAAGTGGTTGCAGGACAAGGTCTTTTACCTTTAGACCAGCCCGATGCAGGGCGGTATAGATATTCTGGGCTGAGGCGATTGCCGCGGTTACGATATGCACCTCAGCCTCCAATTTAACACCGCTCATTCCAATCGGGTCCTTAATTCCCCTCTCATTGTCCACAATATATTCTATCGGTATTGCATGAATAATCTCCCTATCCAAGGGTAAGGCAATTGCCCTTGCCTGTTCAATCACCCGCTCTATATCTCTTCTGGTAATGACACCGCCGGTCCTGGATGTCGCAATCATCGCCCGGGCATTTATGCTCTCAATATGTGAACCCGAAATTCCCGCAAAACAGGAATCCACCTTTATTCCCGCCATTCTTGATGCCTCATCCACTGCCTTCTTTATTGAATTTATTGCCTTCTCCAGGTTGACAATTACACCGCGTTTTAGACCATAAGATGGAGTTGAACCCACACCCACAATCTTCAATTCATCATCCTCAACCTCACCTATAACCACCGCCACCTTTGTCGTTCCTAAATCTACGCCCACAATCCTTTCTTTCTTCGCCATATACGCCTCCTCATCTTTTTCTTATAATGACCTGACGCCGGTAGCGCAGGTCAATCTCTACTGGACCCGGTATATTGACCAGGTCCAACTTATAAATTAAATCCTTCTTTTTCTTAAAATCACCGGGTCCAATAATGTAGATATTACCCCGGTATTCAAGGATACATTCGGTTTGCGAAATAATATTCGCCTCCGGAATGACCTCGTTTAATAAGATATAATCCTCACGCTGCCTGGAGATATTGCAATGTAAAATCCCCGATAGTAGCAGGGATATTGGAATAAGCTGGGCAATCCGAATCTTGAAGTCTGAATCTAACATACTATCCTCACTTCGGGTTGCAACTCCACTCCTTTTTTCTTCTTAACCGTCTTCTTAATGAAATTAACAAGTCTTATGACATCCGCAGCCTTTGCCCTTCCCAGATTCAATATAAAATTGGCATGTTTTTCGCTCACCACTGCATCGCCCATCCTTGTTCCCTTTAAGCCACATTCATCAATCAAGGCACCCGCGCTCATTGGCAGGGGATTTTTGAAAAATGAACCCGCAGAATATCCATCGGGTTGTTTTTCCCAGCGCATTTTCAGATATGCCTCCATCCTTGATTTTATCTTGTCCTTTTTCTTCTTTGAAAATTTCAATTCAGCCGAAAGGATTACCGTTTTATCATCAATCCGGGAATGACGATAACCGAAGTCTAACTCTTCTTTGGAAAGATACCTGACCTTTAGATTCCTATCAAGAATAAAAACTCCCTTAACAATCTCTGAAATGGAACCACCAAACGCCCCGGCGTTACCCTTTATCGCTCCCCCCAGTGTCCCGGGGATTCCGGCAAGGAATTCGGCACCGCCATAACCCAGTTCCGCTGCCTTCTTTAATAAGTCCTTGAGCAATACCCCGGCCCCCACTGAAAATATTTCGCCTTTATTCTCAATTATCTTAAAATCCCCTTTCAATCTAATTACTACACCATTAAAACCAGAATCACTAAAGAGGACATTTGTTCCAGCGCCGAGGATAAAATATTTCAGGCGCCTTTTTTTAATCACAGCTAACAGAGCTAACAATCCCTGCTGTTTATAGACATCAATAAAATATCTTGCCCTGCCACCGATTCGGAATGAAGTATGTTTCTTAAGTGGCTCATTGGTCAAAGCCCTGATTCCCTTTATTCCTTTAAATATATTCTTCATCTCAAAACCTTCATCAATCTGGGGATAATCCTGTTTATATCCCCTGCCCCCTGAACCACAATCAGGTCACCACCTTTTGCAATCTTCTTTATAAATCTAATAATCTCATTAAAATCGGAGATAAAATAGACCGGTTCCTGCTCCTTTTCTATCCTCCTGGCGAGGGCGGCACCGGTTATCCCCGGAATGGGAATCTCATGGGCGGGATATATCTCGGTGACCACCACTACATTGGCATACATAAATGCCGAGGCAAAATAGTCAAATAGATAATAGGTTCGGGTATAGCGGTGAGGCTGAAAGACCGAAATAATTCTGCGTCCGGGGAAATAATCCCTTAATGTCTGCAAGGTTACCGCAATTTCAGTAGGATGGTGCCCATAATCATCATAGATCATTATATCGCGCACTGCCCCGCAAAATTCCAGCCGGCGATGGACGCCCCGGAATTCTCTTAATGCCTTTTTGATTTTTTTAATTGATATACCCAGTTCCAGTCCGACACCGATTGCGGCAAGGCTATTAATAATATTGTGTTTACCCAAAATCCCAAGTTCAAATTGGCCAATCGGCTCTTGTTTATAAAGTACATTAAACCGCGAACCATTCGGGGTATAATTCAAATCCACTGCCCGTAACTGAGCATAATCATTCAATCCATATAAGATTACCTTTCTTTTGAGATTGTTTCTGATTTCCAGATTTGCCATAGAATCCGCTCCCAGAAATACACAGCCCCAGAAGGGAACATGATTGGCAAACCAGATAAACTTCTCTTTTATTTCTTCTATGTCTTTGTAGTATTCAAGATGTTCGGGTTCAATGTTTGTTATCACAGCATAACTTGGTAACAATCTCAAAAATGACTTATCCGACTCGTCAGCCTCACAGACGAGGTATTCTCCCTTACCCAGGTGCGCCTGACTCTTCCCTTTTACAATACCGCCGATTATTGCCGTCGGAGAAAAGCCAGCCTTCTGGAGAACTTCACCAATTAGGGAGGTTGTCGTGGTCTTACCGTGGGTACCCGAGATACAGATTGAATTAGTTATCTTGGTCAATTCGGCAAGGAGTTCGCTCCGGTGGATAACCGGAATCCCCAGCCTCTTTGCCTCGGTTATCTCCGGATTGTCCTCTTTTATTGCCGTAGAATAGACGACCACATCCGCATTTGAAACATTTTCAACCTTGTGTCCATACCTGACCTTAATTCCTGATTTTTTAAGTTTTGTAGTAATTGCTGAACGATTGATATCGGAACCACTGACCGTAAATCCGAGGTTATGGAAGATTACTGCCAGACCACTCATCCCGATCCCGCCTATTCCCACAAAATGAATCCGTTTAGTTCTACCCAAGAGCTTTTTCATCTTACCTCATCTTTGATAATATCACAAATCCTCTTTTCCGCATCAATAATGATATCGCTTTTTTTATTATCAGCTGGATGCTTCAGCATCTCGATAATTTTCTGTGCAAGAATTTCCTCAGTTATTCTGTCTTCGGTTAAAACTATTGCCTGTCCAGCCTTTACAAAATACTGGGCATTGTAGTATTGGTGGTTGTCCGTAGCATAAGGAAAAGGTATAAAGATAATCTTCTTCTTCAGTGCCAAAAGTTCATATCCGGCCAATGCCCCGGACCGGGAAACAACAACATTAGCCTCTTTAATTTCATTCCAGGGGGTACTGGTGAATGGAATCACCACTGTCCTTTTATCCTTATTTGCCTCAACCCATTGATAATCCCGCTGACCGCTGATTATTATAATCCGATACTCCTCAGGCAGGATTTTGGTTAATGATATTGCCCATTTATTCAAACTCCTTGCACCCTGGCTACCACCAATAAAGAGGATTGTATGCTTTTCCTTTTTAACTTCATCACAAATCTTGAATTCATCACGGAGTGGAATTCCAGTAAGCGTTAATCTGCCGGCTATTTTGACTCTAATTGGCATACCCAGAAATACCCTTCGGGCATAGGGTGCAACGATTCGCGTCGACCGCCCCGGAATGCAATTCGGCTCAAAGAGATAAAATGGCCGCCGTTTTATCAAGCAGGCGACTGCAAGTGGTAAAGACCCAAAACCGCCAAAGGAAAAGCCAATTTTGTCCTTTACAATCGGTAACAGACGAAGCAGACTCTTAAAAAATGCCACCAGCGCCAGAAACTGGAATAGAATTGACTTACCGCTAAAGGGCCGGGGATTTATAAAGAAGGTTTCAAGACCATAAAGCCTTGCAATCTCTTCTTCAACAAATCCTTTTCTTACAAGAAAAATTACCCCAAAATTGCGACGTTGTAATTCTTTTGCCACAACCACCGCCGGAAAGTAATGACCACCGGTCCCGATGCCACTGATTACTATTTTTTGTTTTTTATAATCTTTATCTCGCATCAACCCTTCTTTGAAATCTGCAGAATCATACCCACCGAGAATAGATTGGAACATAATGCCCAACCACCGTACGAGACAAAGGGCAAGGGAATACCGGTTGCCGGAAGAAGTCCAAGGCTCACCCCCACATGGATTAAAAATATTAAAAATATCACCGCATTTAGCCCCAGAACAATCATCCGTGGATATTCGTCAACCACTCCATTCGCAATAGCAATACCCCTTAAATAAACCTCCCAGTAAAGGATAAAAAATATTGCACTGCCAATAAAACCAGTCTCCTCAGCAATGTGGGCAAAAATGAAATCATTATGAATTCGGGGCAGAAATAAGAACTTCTGTAATCCTGCCCCTAAGCCCCGTCCGAACAGACCGCCGGAACCGATCGCAACCAGCGACTGCTGAACCTGATAACCCGGCTGGCTTATGAAACCGAGAAATCTTTCACGAATATGGGGAAGAAATAAGAACGCCAAAAGGAAAAGGAGTAAGCCAGTAATGATTACCGGCGTCAAAAATTTAATCTTTATCTCTCCGTAGATCAACATTATAACCAGTGCCAAAAAGGAAATTATCGCCACTGAAATTGATGGCTGGATTGCCACCAGGATAACCAAAGAAAGGGGAAAGACAATTGCCAGAAGAAGACCTTTTGGTCTGTTTAATACATCTGGGTGGGTAGCAAAGAGATTGGCAAGAAAAAGGACAATCCACACCCGGACAAATTCCGAAATCTGAAGACCAAATGTGGCAATGGGAATACTTCGCCGGGCACCATAGACAAATCTGCCGAAGACAAGGGTAAGGATGAGCAAGACCACCATAAGTATGTATGCAGGAAAAAGAAATCTTCTAATTCTTTCGTAAGGCAGGAAGAAACCCAAAAAGAAGAAACCCAGACCAATCGCAACCCGCTTGAGATGGCCGAAAAGGTAATATGTGGTATCTTCTCCACTCCTCAGTGCCTGATAATAACTTGAGGAAAAGACAAAGACCGTGCCGAGAATAAGAAGAATCAAGGTAACAAAGGCATACGTGCGATCAACGCTGGACTGCATCCTTAAATGCCTCCCCCCTCTCCTGAAAATCACGGAAAAGGCCAAATGAAGCAAAACCTGGATTTAAGAGTATCACGTCACCCGGCTGGGCAAACTCTCTTGCCAATGAAACCGCTTCTGGCATATCCCGGGCAATCCGGTATCGGTTATAATTCCTTTCATCAAAATAGCGGGCAATCTCCGGAGCATTCTCACCCAAAAGCACACATGCCTTTGCCTCATCCAGCAAAAGATTGAGATAATCCTTCCCCTCATCGCCCTTCTTTTTGCCCCCTAAGATCACTATCTTATTTCCCTTTACTGCATTGAATGAGGCAATGGCCGATGCCTCATTCGTACACATTGAATTATTAATATATAATATCCCATTTTTCTTGCCTACTTCTTCAAGACGATGGGGAAGTCCCCGAAAGGAATTTATTCCCTTCTCTATGCTCCTGTTATCAATGCCCAAAATCTTAGCAACACATATTGCGGCCATGATATTTGACTCATTGTGTTTTCCAATGAGTTGAAGCCCTTCTTTTTTAAGCACCATCTCCTTCTGAAAATGGAAACTATCATTTAACCAACTGCCATCCCGGGCATTTGGACCAAAATAGATAACCCTTGATGGAATATCTTTCCTTATCTCAGCGGTAAACGAATCAGCGATATTGAGTACCCCATAATCTACCGATGACTGATTCATAAATATCTTTTTCTTTGCGTTGATGTATTCCGATAGATCATTATGCCAGTTAAGATGGTCACGGCTTATGTTGGTCAGAACCGCAATATGGGGGCAGAAATTTACAATCCGGGTAAGTTGGAATGAAGAGACCTCAAGGACATAATATTCCTTTCTCTCTTCAAAGAGGGCATGGGAAAATGGCCTTCCGGGGGCAATGTTTCCACCGAGAAAATATTTTAATCCCGCAGTGTTGAGAATATTACCTACCAGGGCCGCGGTTGTGCTCTTACCGTTGGTCCCGGTAATGGCAATAATCTTTTCTTTGGGCAGATTGAGATTCTGAAATGTCCATTCAATTTCATCGATAACCGGGACATTCTCAATTTTTAACCTTTCTATTATCCACTTATTCGGCGGGAAACCGGGTGAGGCGACTGCCAGATCATAGGTAATATCTATAAAGTCTTTTATCTTCCCGCTTTTTATAATCTCCTGCGCCTTCGGCGAAAGCAATTCCCTGTTCTCCTCATAGAGATAGACCTCTTCCTTCTGGTTGATAAGATATTCCGCAACCTTCAGGTTTGCCCTTCCCAAACCGAGGAGTAACACCTTCATCTTATCTTCAAGGTTGACAGGGCAATCATCAGGAAGATAATCCCCAGAATCCAGAAGCGAACAACAATCTTGGGCTCGGCAATACCCTTGAGTTCAAAATGGTGGTGGAGCGGTGCCATAAGAAAAAATCTCTTGCCACCGGTACGCCGGAAGTAGACCACCTGAATTATTACCGAAACAACCTCAATGACAAACACCATACCGATAAGTAGAAGAAGGAATTCATGTTTAATTAAAATGGCAACGGCACCAATTATTGCCCCCAGACTCAAGGAGCCGGTATCACCCATAAATACCTGGGCTGGATAGGAATTGAACCATAAAAAGCCCAGACTTGCACCAACGAGCGCTGCGCAGAAGACAGTTATCTCCCCAGCATCTCTTAGGAAGATGATGTCAAGATAATCACTGAGCACGATATGCCCGGAAACATAGGAAAGTGCCGTATAGGCCGCAGCACTGATTCCAATGAGACCAATTGCCAATCCATCAAGACCATCAGATAGATTCACACCGTTTGAGGTGCCGATGACCACCAGGACCACAAACAATGGATAGAGAAATCCGAAGTCTATGATAAAATTTTTTATAAATAAAAGGTTGGTCTTGGTCTGGTAGCCCTCCGGACCAAAGAAATAGAGATAGAGTCCCAGTCCCAGACCGAAGAGGGTCTGAAAGAATAACTTCGTTTTAATTGATAATCCCCTTGGTCTATTCTTGAAGATCTTAATATAGTCATCGTAGATTCCCAGTGTCCCGAACCAGATTGTAGTAATGATTAAGATAATAATATTGGGATTGGTCAGGTCGCCAAAGAGTAATATAGCAAATAGGAGGGCAATGAGGATTAAAAGACCGCCCATCGTGGGGGTATTCTCTTTAACGCGGTGTCTCTGGGGAACTTCAGCCCGAATCTTCTGAGTGATTGCCTTCTTCTTCAAAAAATTTATAAAACGATTCCCCAAAAAGAGGACAATCAAGATTGCCAGGACGACCGCATACGCACTCCGGAATGTAATATAGCCAAAAAGACGAAAAGGACCGAAGATATCCCTTAATGGATAAAACAAGAGATAAAGCATAATACCCCCTTCCCTTAGAGAAATTTCAAAAACAAATTGACCAACTTTTCAAATTCAAGTGCCCTGGAAGCCTTGAATAAGACCACCTCTCTTCCCTGCAGACTTTCCAGTAAAAATCTGATTAGCCTTACGCCTTCTTTGAAGTGTCTCCCCTGATAAAGTATTGATTCTTCACCCAGACTCAAAAGCAAATCGCATCTCGGCCGTGCATATTCACCGATCTCTTTATGATAACTTTCTGAATTACTGCCCAGTTCGCGCATATCACCCAGGACCAGAATCCTTCTTCGGGGAAGTTGGGCAACAAAATCAATTGCCGATTTCATTGATAAGGGATTGGCATTATAACTATCATTGATAATTAAAATCCCATCTTTTCTGATCGGCTCCATCCTGCCGGATTCAGGTCTAATCATTGAAATTGCCCTTTTTTGGGAATTAATATCTATGCCAATTTTTGTAGCAAGGGAAATTGCAAAAAGGCAGTTATAGACATTACCCATTCCTAAAAGCGGAGTAAAGAAATTCTCTTTTTTATAAGTAAAATATGAACCATCTTCTTTCAATTTTACTTCTTCAATATCCCGATAGGAAACTTGAAGAATCTCAATCTTATCATTTTTTATATCATTCAAATTTAACCCTTCACCAATCATTGCGAAGCTACCCTGCGGTAATGAATCAAAGAGGGATAATTTTTCCTGCTTTATTCCCGCTATGGAACCGAGTTTTTCAATGTGCCCCGGACCGACCGCCGTGATAATACCGATAGCGGGTCGGGCAATTTCACAAAGCCGCTTTATCTCACCCGGGCTACTCGTCCCCATCTCCAGGACGGCGAATTCCTCAGTACCTGACATTTTCAAGATACTCAAAGGAAGCCCGATCAGCGAGTTATAATTTCTCTCACTGCAATGGACCGAAAATTTCTCTCTTATCACCGCGCCGATAAGATTTTTGACTGTTGTCTTGCCATTGGTCCCGGTGATTCCAATGACCCGAACTGGAATTCTCTGCCGATAATTGCGGGCAAGTTCTCCGAGGGCATATAGTGTATCACTAACCAGAATCTGCTGTTTTAGATTCTGACTTTTTTGAACAACCACCCCGACCGCCCCCCTTTTAAGTGCCTCATTTACAAAGAGATGGCCATCGGTCTTCTCTCCTTTCAGGGCGAAGAATAAATCTCCGGGTTTTACCTGGCGGGAATCAACACAGACTCGCCTCACTAATTCTAAATTGTCTATCTCTTCCTTACCTTTAATAATTTTGGCAATCTCGGCAAGTGTAAATTCTTTATACATATCCTGCCCTCTTGACACAATCCCGCACAATCTGTGCATCATCAAAGGGAATCTTCCGGTCCTTAAGTATCTGGTACTCCTCATGCCCTTTTCCGGCAATTAAAAGGATATCACCGTCTTCTTTAAATCCAATTCCATATTCAATTGCTGCTTTGCGGTCCAGGATTACTTTGTAGTTTCGGTTGGTAATCCCCCTCTTTATATCCTCAATGATCCTTTCCGGCTCCTCCCCACGGGGATTGTCTGAGGTAAGTATAACAAAATCTGCAAGGTCACTGGCTATCTTACCCATCTTTGGTCTCTTATCCCAATCCCTTTCTCCCCCACAACCAAATACCACAATCAGCCGTTTATGGGGGTATCTTCTCAATGACAGAAGCACATTCTGTAAGGCATCCGGTGTATGGGCATAGTCAACAAATATTCCATTTTCCACCTGTTCCATACGTCCCTTCACACCAACAAGAGATTCAATACCCTTGATGACAGCAGTGGTGGACAACCCCAGTGCCACACCAGTCGCAAAGCTGGCGAGGATATTATAGGCATTAAAACGCCCAATTAATTTAGAACTTACAATAAAACTATTTCCCTGATAATCTATCTTCAATTTCATCCCATCTATTGAGTCCTCAAGGACCTCACCGCTGACTGTGGCACCTTTGTTCATACCATAGGTTATAATCTTTCTCATGTTCATCCGGGCGATTTCATTATATATCGGGTCATCGCAATTAACCAATGCAATTCCATCCTTGCTCAAAAGCGAAAATATTTTTAACTTCGAATTTTTATATTCATCCATCGTCCGATGGAAATCGAGATGGTCCTGGGAAAGATTGGTGAAGATGGCAACCCTGAATTCAAGCCCAGCCACCCTCTTGAGTGCCAGGGCATGGGATGATACCTCCATTACCACATCCTCCATCCCCTCCTTTCTAAATTTCTCAATGATTTTAAAGATGTCAAGGCTCTCCGGGGTGGTTCGCTCCGCCTTGATCTTATCCCTTCCGATGTAATAGATTGTGCCGATCAATCCCGCCCTCCGGCTTACCGAATTTAAGATTGAATGGATCAGAAAGGCAGTGGTGGTCTTGCCATTTGTACCGGTAATGCCTATTTTATTTAACTTTTCGGTCTCTTTATAAAATCTGCGGGCAACAAACCACAGGGCATCCCTTGAATCATCAACGATTACCTGGGGTAGGTCCGTATCAACCTTCTTTTCGGCAATGACACACAATGCACCATTCTTCCGGGCTGCCGGGATAAATGTATGACCATCAAACCTCTCCCCCTTTATCGCAACGAAGAGGGCACCCGGACTTATCTTCCGTGAATCGTATTCAATGGATGCAATCTCAACATCCTGAAAGTTAGTTATCTCTCGGTATTTCATTCCTTTAACCAATTCACTTATACGCATACTCAAAATTCCTTATCTGACAGATTCGGTGGGCAATCTGTTTAAATACCGGCGCGGTAATTGTACTCGCCCACTGCCCCTTTTGGGGATTGTCAATCATAATGGCAATTAGATATTCAGGATTATCTGCCGGAAAATAGCCAACAAAGGTTGCAACAATCTCATTTTCTGAATACTTACCGTCAACGACTTTCTGGGCGGTTCCGGTCTTGCCTGCAATCCTCATTCCCTCAATCTTTGCCTCAACACCGGTCCCTGCCTCCACCACCTGACAGAGGATGTTGGTTATTCTCTTTGCAATATCTTCATCCAGAACCCTTCTTATCTTTAACGGTTCTGCCTGATATAACAACTTTGTCCGCTTTTTTATCTGGGCGACTATTAGCGGTTTATTCAAAACTCCCCTATTGGCTATTGCCTGATAGGCAAAGGCAAGTTGGAGTAGATTACAGGTAATCCCCTGACCGAACATTAATGTGGCAAACTCAATTTCGTTCAACTTTCCCCTTTTTAATAACCGACCGGTTATCTCACCAGGAAATTCAATACCGCTGAGCTGGGTGAAACCAAAATCCTTAACCATTATCATAAAATCGCGCTCATTGAATCTCCTGGAGAGCTTTGCCATTACCACATTACTGGAATGGACAATTGCCCGCTCCAGGGTAATCGCTCCGTAGTCTTTAAAGTCATGGATTGTATGACCATTAATCTTTATCTTGCCGCCTTCAGTATCAAAGATTTCCTTTTCGCTTATTCCATTGATTAATGAAAATGCCAGTGCCACGATCTTGAATGTGGAACCTGGCTCAAATTCATCACAGATTGCACTATTCCTGAAATTTCCTGACTTTGAAATATTGGCCATCGCCAGAATTTCTCCGGTCTGGGGATTCAAGACCAATCCCGATGCGACATCAGCGACTTTCTCTTTGAGACATTCCTTCAGGTGCGTGAAAAGAATTGTCTGGATTTGGAGATCCATCGTCAAGTATAAATCACTACCCGGTTCAGGATTTTTCTCCGGATAACTGTAATAGGGAAAGACATCACCGGTTGCCTCTCTTTGATAAACCACAAAACCCGATTTTCCCCGCAGTATTTCGTCAAAATATAACTCGATCCCTTCTAAACCACGATTGTCCTTACTGCAGCGGCCAATTATTGAACCAAAGGCATCAGGCATGGTGTAGATTCTTTTCAAATCGTTGACGACACCGATACTCGGGTCCTTCAACTCCAGATAGCGGTCCTTCTTTTCAGTATTAATCTTGGTTTCAACCCAGAAAAAATTTTTTTCGTTTATGAGTTGTTTCAATTCAGAGAGTGGTCTTTGGGAGAGCATTGCCAGTTTTTCCGCAAGGGTATTTTTATCCCGGGTATAACGCGGGGTGCAGAAGACCGAAAAGCATGGTTCTGAGGTGGCAAGGGCAACACCGTTCCGGTCGTAAATATTCCCCCTTGTGCCACATAAGATCTCCATCTTCTGATGCCATTTTTCGGAAATTCGGCGATAATAAGTTGATTTCAAACACTGAATATAGAATAGATAACTAAAGAAGATAAGTGATATAATAAATAAAAGAGAATGGAGTACTCTACAAGCCTTCACTTCACCACTCCCAGAATGTCTTCCTTGGTAGGAAATACAAAATCGCGCTTTTTTGCCTCTGCCTCAATAACAGCAAGATTTGATAGGTCTATGAGTTTAGCCGATAAATCTTTCTTTTCATTCTTCAATTCAATGAGCCTCTTCTTCAGTGGCTCTTTTTTGATTTCAATCTTTACCAATTCACTCTCTATGTAGACCAGCAAGAAGAGATAGATAACTATCAGTAAGAATATTCCGATTATGCGCATCGCTCAATTACCCTCATTCGGGCACTTCTGGCACTGGGATTTTTTTTGATCTCGGCGTCCGAGGGCCTTATTACCTTTTTGTTGAGCCTTATCACGACTCCCTTCTTTTCGTAATCAAGGAATATGCGTTTGGCGATACGGTCTTCTCCCGAATGGTAGGAGATAACAATGATGCGCCCGTGTAATTTAAGATAGCGTAATGCCTTCTGTAGTCCGATGCTCAAATTTCTTAATTCATCATTGACCCAGATTCTAAGTGCCTGAAATATTCGGTGTAAATTCTTCTTCAGGACCGCTCCAGGGAGGTTTTTCTCTAATAGCCGCCTTAAATCAAGGGTCGTCTTAAGTTCTCTTCTTTTTTCATAAATCAGGTGGGCAATCTGTCGGGCGTGTGGCACATCGCCATATTCCTTTAAAATTTTATGGATAGTCACTTTTGTAGCATTTCTCAATTTCTTATAAAGCGGAACACTCTCCGGCGACATCTGCATGGAGAGCGGACCTTCTTCATTAAAGCTGAACCCACGCCAGGGCGTGGTTAGTTGATGGTATGATGCCCCGAGGTCAAAGAGAAAACCATCAATGGAGGTCAGGGCAGTCTCCTTCAGGATTAAATCTATGTTGATAAAGTTCTCCTCAAATAGCATCAGGCGGGATGAGTACTCCCGGCAGCGTTCCTTTGTGTAACTAATTGCCTCCGGGTCAAGATCTATACCGATAAAGCGGGCGGTTGTTGTCTTTTCCAGCATTGCATTTAGATGCCCACCGCCACCAACCGTACAGTCACAATAGATACCACCCTCGGTTAAATTCATCCACTCAATCACTTCCTTCAAGAGAACCGGCTGGTGGAAGGACAATCTCTCTTCTATTGAAAACTCTTTAATGCCGCACGACGCGATGGATAGATTTCAAATGGATAAAAGCCATAAAGCCGTAAGATATTGTACAGATAGGGCGAGACATTAACGAGTTTAATATCACCATTATATTCTTTAAACTTTTTCTGGTATTCAATTAGTTGCCCAACGACCTTGTAGTTGATATGGGTAACCCGCGAAAGGTCAATGATAATATTGAATTCACCAGCCTCTAATTTTTCTTTTAGTTTTTCTTCAATAGTGGTAAAATCCGTTTCGTTTATTTCACCGCTCGGCAAAAAAAACGAAACCTTTTTATTCTTAACTGCCTCAATGGTTTGTATCTTCATTGTGCCTCCTTAAGTTTTCAATTGTCTCTGAATCATCAAAATAAGATTTTTCTATCTCAGCCTTCAGTTTCTGGTAATTTTCAGGCGACCAGAGGCTGAAATAATTTATCTCACCAACAACAATCACCTCCTTTTTTATCCCTGAATATTCAAGCAAAAAATCAGGGATCAAGATTCTTCCCTGGGCATCAAGTCGGTCCTCTTTGATGCCAAAGGTAAAGTGCCGGCGATAACGCCTTGCCTGGACCTTATCCATTGAAAGGCTGAGTAATTCCTTTTCTTCAAATTCTTCCCAGGTCTTCAGGGCATAGACCGAAATCTCGTGGTCATAACCCGGTGTCATCACTACCCGACTATCAGATTCCGCAATTATCACCGAGCGAAATTGGCTCGGAATAGCCAGTCTTTTTCTATCATCAAGGGTATGAAGAAAAAATCCGCGAAATCTAATATTCCCCATTTTTCCCCATTTCACCCCATTTTACATATTATTTGGAAGTTGTCAAGGGGGTAAATACACGATTAAATATGTAAAATCTTTTGAAATTTCAATAAATTTTTTGTGGGGTAAAAATCTTATTTACAAAACTTTAAATTTACTATCAAAAATTGATAGAAGTGAGTAATAAATCCTATTTAAGATATTCAAGATTCCCACCTGATGTTCCCTGTATAAAGCAATCAACTATTTGCCCGCAGGGACCGAACCAATAGTATAATTTAATTTTTTTATCCCGGCATTAAAAATTTGGATAGGCAAAAACACCTTCCCATTTTAGATGTTGATATTTGAAATGCGTTTTAGGGAGAATGTTCCGATGCTATGATTATCGCCGATGCGGCAATATAATGTATTCCTGTCTTTTAAAATTCACGAATAATGAGATTAACTGACAATGAAGGCCTTTGAAAAATTAGGTGGTAAAATTATCCACGATTCTGCTTTTATTCCACACAAAATGATTAACAGAGAAAAAATTTATTCAACTACATAAATAAAGATGGAGAAAATTCAGGTTTTTCATTGCTTGACTTTATATTTTAATCTGTTATAATTAACTTATGATTCCTTTATTGATGGGATTCATTTTATGCACGGTTGTAATACTCTTTGCCGGTACAAGACTATCCTTTTATAGTGATGTTATCGCTGAAAAAACGGAACTTGGCAGAACCTGGATAGGGCTGGTTCTGGTTGCCTCAATAACATCTTTGCCTGAATTTATCAACTCCATAGGTGCGGTTACTTATGCTGGGGCGCCGGACATTGCTGCAGGTGACCTGATAGGTAGCTGTGTATTTAATCTTCTTATAATTGCCTTCCTTGATCTGTCTCATTCTACGAGACCATTATCAAGCATTGCCAAAACCAGCCATATCATTTCAGGGGGGTTCGGCATAATCCAGTTGACCATTGTTATAGCAGGATTATTTTTGGGTAAAAATATACTACGATTCGGATGGGTTGGAGTGAACAGCATAATTTTCATCTTGATCTATTTCGTCTCATTGGCTTTGACATTTCAATATGAGCAAAAAATAAATCAAAAAAATAGCCAACAAAAATGTAAACTTTATTCTGATATAACATTAAATAAAGCACTTATATTTTTTATCATAAATGCAATTTTAGTCATTGGAT
The DNA here is from genome assembly GCA_039802265.1 of Caldifarciminota bacterium. Taxonomy (GTDB): domain Bacteria; phylum Hydrothermota; class Tepidihabitantia; order SM23-42; family JAOAFX01; genus JBDRWI01. The sequence continues at coordinate 73,594 of JBDRWI010000001.1, forward strand.
CGGCTATGTTTTTGCCTAAGATCGGCGCAGAAATCGCTGACATCACCGGACTGGGGCAGACCTTTGTAGGAAATATCTTAATAGCCATATCAACATCCCTTCCTGAATTGATTGTATCCCTGGGAGCATTGAGATGTAACGCAGTAGACCTGGCCCTTGGCAATCTAATGGGAAGTACAATTTTTAACATTGCCATCTTAGGAATTATTGACCTTTTCTATATAAAAAATCCGATAATCCTGGTTGTAAATCAAAAACATATAATATCTGCAATTTCCGCCATTATTATGACATCAGTTGTAATAATCAGTTTACTATATCGTGCAGACAAGAAGTATTTTCCATTATCATTAGATGGGGTGTTCTTAGTGCTTTTATACATATTAAATGTCACCTGCCTCTACCTCACGAGATAAATTTACAGAATTAATAATGACTCCTGACCACCACAATCTTTATCTATCCAGAAGATTGAATCTCCTTCTTTCAATTCTGCGCACAATTTCATTTGCTATATTTAATAATTCAGTATCTCAAGCAGATAGGAGGCAGGTATAAATTCTTAAAATTATTATTTCCATACGCCAAGAAAATATTCGTTTAAAGGGTAAAAGGTTATGTCAGCGCATCTATGCCTGTGGTAATGATCAGCATCCAGTTTTTAAGACTGATAAGAATGATGCCCAATATTGTGATTATTTGGGTAATATAGTCTGCGTTATAATATAGAAGTAATTGCTTATGCGGCTTATACATCATTTATAAAAAGTTTGCAAGGTTGAATCATCATTAGATCCCTCGTGGTTACAAGATGCAGGCACTTCGGCATAAGGCGTTTGCGACTTCTGCAGCGAAGTATGGATTATCTGCTGCGCGGGTTGCCCGGATGTCTGAAGTCTCGGCTACAGCAGTGGCTAAGATTTTAAAGAAACAAAATGAGAAAGTTTAAAAGTTTATACCTGTCCCCCAAAATTCCGGGTATGAGCATTCCTGGATTATTTTTTTGGCCTTTCTGATTTATCTTTTCTTTTGGCGTCTATTTAATTTTGCCTATCTGGTCCATTTAGTATTTATTGTTTTTCTCTGTTACCGGTGCAAATGCACTGGTTTTTTTTGCGATAAATCGCACCGTTGCAAAAATCATTTTACAGCCCAAAATGCAACATCTTCAATATCCTTCTGCCTGCCCTGAAAATGTTAAAAGGTTATCAGAAAGATAAAAGGAGTATCTTATTGTATTGGAATTTGAAAAAATTCCAATACAAGAATAATGAAAATTTTCATTATAGAAAAGAATATGGACAAGATACATCTGGGGTTTCTGATA
>JBDRWI010000002.1:0-71582 GCA_039802265.1 Caldifarciminota bacterium
GAAAGAATGGGTTTTAAAAAATGTGAGCTTCAAGATCAAACCCGGTGAGAAAGTAGCATTTGTGGGTCCAACAGGTGCAGGCAAGACTTCAATAATAAGTTTGCTCTCCAGGCTTTATGAGATACAAAAGGGAAGAATATTGATTGATGGTGTTGATATCAGGGATATAAAACTTGAATCACTACGTTCAAAGATTGGTGTGGTGATGCAGGATGTATTCTTGTTTTCCGGTGATATAAAATCAAACATCCGATTGAATCTACCGATTGAGGATGACCGGGTAAAGGAAATTGCCGCATATATCAATGCGGATAAATTCATTGACCGGTTTCCCCATAAGTATGACGAAATGGTGATGGAAAGGGGAGTGACACTCTCTACTGGCGAGCGCCAGTTGCTCTCATTTGCAAGGGTTTTAGCATTCAACCCGAAAATATTGATTCTGGATGAGGCAACAGCAAGCATTGATGCGGAGACCGAGCAGTATATCCAGGATGGATTGAAGAAATTGATTACAGGCAGGACCGCAATAATCATTGCCCACCGATTGAGCACAATAAAGGATGTGGATAGGATATATGTCCTACATAAAGGAGAGATAAAAGAAGTCGGAACCCATCAGGAACTGCTTGCAAAGAAGGGAATCTATTACCATTTATATCAGTTGCAACTAATGCATTAAGTTAACTTCTAACCATTTTGGTTTCTCCCAAAACTCTCTCAATTAGTTCCTCAACTCAATATTCACACTGAGTCTGCTTCACTTTTCTTCAGCCTTTAGGAACCCTCACCTTATCCTCTTCCTTTCTAAGGGAGAGAGAAGGACAAAATTCTGAATTCGTTTAAATTTCAGGTTAAAGCAGAATAATGTAGACTTTTGAGATCTGATTGCCTTTAAAATAATATGGATTTAAGTTTCAAAAAGTGGTCAGATATTCACCTATTGACTTTTGATATATTATTATTATAATTTTTTATGATTTTGTTATCTATCATCTTCCTGATTGGTGATTTACAAATAACCACCCGCATTTACCGTTTTGAGGAATGTTATGTTGAATTGTGGTATCAGATACCAGTCAGGAATATCATTTCTTTACAAGTGGCGAATCCAAACGAAAGAGAGTTTTCCTATAAACTTCTCTTAACTGCTGTGGGAGAAAAAGACACAACCGTCAGGAAGGGAATAAAACACTTTGTTTCAGATAGTGGTGATTATGTGTATGACTACTTTCCCCTCTGGTTATATCCGGACACTTTTTCTTATCAATTGTTTATCTCTGCGCTTCTAGAGAAGGCTACTATTACTGGTGGTTTTAAAGTATTTAGCGATACCCTTTTATTTTATGCCAGTGATTTGGTGTTAGGTTTGAAGAAGATTAAAGGAGAATCGTTCAGCCGCCGGGGTATTAAGTTTCTTCCCCTTATCCTTCCACAATTTTCCAACTATGATACTCTATTTTCATATATTGAAATCTATGGTCTTGTACCGGATAGTTTATTTTACACAGTTCATTATCAGATTAAAGATAGCCTTAATCAAATTGTTTATGAATGCAACCTCCGGCGTCCCAAGCTTGAATACACGCAGTTTGATACCATTTCAATTCCTCTTTATTCTCTTAATGCTGCAGATTATACTCTTTCAGTTAATATCTATGAGCCTGCATTAAATACGACAGTCACAAGAGAGTGCAACTTCAGAGTAAAAGAGGTATTACCCGATATTCTCTGTGAGAAATTCGCCTGGGAGATAAAGTATCTGGTATCTAAAGAGGAATATGAAAGGTTTTCTAAAATGGATTATAACCAGCAGGTCAAATATCTTAAAAAATTCTGGGCAAAGAGGAATTATAAGGAATTTGAAAGAAGACTCTTACAGGCTGATGAGATTTTTTCGGTTTCCCATTTAAAGGGTCGTGATACACCACAGGGGAAGTTTTATATACTGAAAGGACCACCGGACGAAATAAAAAAGTATGGTATTGAAAAGGAAGTTTTAGGTGATTTACTTCGTCCGGGAACAGATGTTGGACGGTCTCAGGAGTTATGGATCTATGAGCGGGAAGGTATACAGGTTTTATTTAGAGATACTGATAGTGATGGTGTCTATGAACTTGTCGGTGTGACAAAGATTGGTACTCAAGAGTTTCAAGAAAATCTAAAAGACAGGGAGGAGTTATGGAAGCACTTGTACAAATGCGATTGAAAAAGATTTTTCTATTTATTTCTCTCTTTTTCATACTTTTTGCCTTTACCTGTGCCTTAAACATCCTGGCATCTAGATATTATCGCCTCTTAGAAAAAGAGCGGAAACTATACTTGGGATTGAGGGCGATTGATTCAATTTCGGCCGAAAAATATCTCAATCTACCATCGCCAACTGAAAGGAAGTATTTTTATGAAGAATACTGGCAGGGAAGAGAGAAAGAAAGAGAAGAGTTTGAAAAGAGGTGTGAATATGCATACAAGGAGTTTGCGCGCTACGCACCTCTATCTGACGAACGCGTCTTGCTCTATGTAAAACATGGCAACCCAACAAGGCGGTATATAATAACACCAGAGAAGAAGGTTGGAATTGCAAGTAGAGAGTATGTAAGACCAGCAGAGATATGGACCTATAAAGAAGAGGGGATTGAATTTGACCTTATAAGATTGGGTCGTGCCTATCAGGTGATTGCCCGGACCCAGTTTGGAGATAAAGTAGAGATACCATTTTTAAAGGATGATACGGGTTCAGTAGTAATTGAACAGACACTGTCACCAGAGAAACTAAAGTTTACGGTATCAGTAGGCAGATTCAGACAAAAGAAGAATCTTGTGCGGTTAGAAATCTACTCTCTTGTTACAATTGAAACTCAGGATGATTGTCAAATTTATCGTACTATCAGAATCTATGACGAGAAAGACAATTTAGTTGAAGAAAGGAGCAATTTATTAAAACCTACTGGGGTGAAGGAACTCAACTACTATGACGAAAGCAATTTCTGGCTTACACCGGGGGAGTATTTCGTAAAGATGGAATATATTAATTTGAAAAATAGCAAAAGTGGAAAAACCGAATTTGCTGTTAATCTACTGGATTATAAGGACGATGCGAAAAAGATCAGTGACCTTGTCTTTGCCCGATTGATTGACGGGTCATTGACCGATGAAAAATTCTATAAGCCAGTAGGTCGCGTAATTCCGATGGTTATTTCCAAGCAACCGGTCGCAATGCCATTTTACCTATACCACGAGGTCTATAACCTGACGACCAAGGATGGAATGCATTTTCTTAAGATTGATTATGAAATCTATAATAAAGACCAACTCCACAAGGAGATTGTGGACATACTATCCCAGAGCGAAAGCAGTGAGGGTGATGTTGCATACATTGCCTCTAAGTATCATCCTATGGATCTACCTCCAGGAAGATATATCGTTGTCGCCCGGAATAAAGACCTTTTCAGCGGCGAAGAATTTTCAACGGTCGGGGAGTTTGAGTTGGAAAAGGTTAAATAGAGTGTTATTTTGGCGGGCTTGACTTTCATGAAATCGGAATTATAATTGAAGAAGATGAAGCCAAGGTTATCCACTCTTTTATGCCTTCTGGTTATCAGTTGTGGTGACTTAACGGTCCAATGGTTCTCCGAATTTTACCCGGTCGGTTCAGGTGATTGTCATATCAACAATATCTGTTATTTCAAAAATTTTTATGTTACCGGCTATAGTAAACTTAATGGCACAAGGTCGGCAATAATTGCCCAATATGATAATACTGGAAGACTATCTTGGTTCAAAATAAATGAGAATAATAGAAATAAGTTTAGTGAAGGTCTCTGGGTAACCGCAACTACGGAATTTAGCCTGAAAAATAACGGAGTCATATATCAACTAATGAAGACGTGTGATTTTGAAGAAAATAACAAACTCTATTTAATTAAATATGACAGTCTGGGCAAGGTTGTATGGGAAAAAGTAGTGCAAGAATCTAAATACGAAATTTCCGGTCAGATTTTTGTTGGCAGGGATTTTGCTATCTATATAGTTGGGATGATTGACTGTAAATCTGATTCAGGTAAGATATTTATTAAAAAGTATTCGGCAGCGGGAATTGAATACATTAGCAATGAATATTCATTAAAAAGTTTACGGATTGGCAATTGTAAATTTTTACTTACTAACTCCAAGGAGATAGTCACTGCCGGTGTCTTGAAGGACAGAAATAATCTCTTTTATCTTCGGTTTGATTCGCTTGGCGCATTTAAAGAAATGATTGAATATAAAAGTGTTGAAGATGAGGTTGACCTTTGCGATTTCAAAATTGATGAAATGGGAAATCTCTACTTAACCGGTATCGTTTGGGGTATAAACTCTAAATTTGACTGGATAACCATTGTTTATAATAAAGACAATAGCCTTCGCTGGGTAAAGAGATATGATGGACTTGCGCATCAGGATGATATTCCAATGGGGATTCTTGTTGATGATTCGCTCAATGTCTATGTTGCGGGCGGTACCAATAAAAGTGAAAATATGTGTGATATCCTCTTGATAAAATACAACGCAAATGGTGATACACTGTGGGCAAAAAATTTTTCGACAGAGGAAAGAGGTGAATCGATTACTCCGTTTTTTCTTAATACCGATATCACACGCCCTATAAGATGGAAAGGTATTAACTTTCTGTATATTACCGCCCTTAGTAGTAATAAAATAATTCTGCTCAAGTATAATCTGGAAGGAAGGTTGATTAAATGCTACAGATATTCATTGAAAGACAAACCAATTAAATTAACGGCACAGGATGGTCTATTCATCGCCTTAGAATGTGATGAAGAAAATATTACAAAAAGTTATCTTTTAGGGTTGGGACGGTTTGAATTGTTGGGAATAAATCGCTGGGATTAGTGATGGGAAGAAAGGAGTCTTAAATGAAAACTATCTTTTTTACAAAAATGGAGGCAACCGGGAACGATTTTGTCTTGATTGACAACCGGGAGGGCATATTCAATGAAGTTCTTCATAGTGAAGGCTTGAAGGACCAAATAAAGAAGATGCTGGATCGCCATTTTGGAATCGGTGGTGATGGTCTGATTGTGATGGAAGAGATAAAGGGTTATCCATTAAGTATGCGTTATTTTAATCAGGATGGTTCGGAGGCAGCGCTGTGTCTGAATGGTGCACGCTGTCTGGTTGGCTTTGCCTATCGTTTAGGAGTTGTAAATACCAAAGGAAAATTTCTAACGTCCACCGGACCGGTTGGTTTCTTTTATCAGGATAATAAGGTGAGTATTGAGGTTGCACCGCCAACGGAAATAAAATTGAATTTAACAATCAGTTATGGTCGTGAGAAATATAAACTACATTCCCTGAAACTCGGAGTGCCCCATGTAGTATTATTCGTGGATAACTACGATGATATTGATTTAGAGAAATTGGGTCCGGCAATTCGCAATCACAAGACTTTCAGTCCGGAAGGAACGAATGTAAACTTTGTGAAGCAGGAGGACAGAGGCCTTTTCGTGCGAACCTATGAAAGGGGAATAGAGGCAGAGACGATGTCCTGTGGCAGTGGGGCGGTTTGTTCTGCATATATTGCAACAAAACTATTCATTGCCGATTCGCCGGTAACGGTTAAAACTATGGGCGGCGAGCTTGTGGTAACTGTAAAAGATAAACTATACCTTGAAGGCCCGTTTTCTTTTCTTTATGATGGTACATACTATTTATGAATTTTGAAATTCCGGTCGCTTAAATTTATTCCAGAAATTTCTTTGCCACCTGCTTCCTTCTTAAATGTGATCCGATTGGAAGAAATTATTTGGAATTGCAAAAATTTATATTTATGACATTTAAGGAATTTAAATTATGGGCATTATGAAAATTAGATAGCTTACTACAAGGATTAAAAGATATACTTTGAAAGAGTTGCTAATAAGGCTAATTTGCTTGAATCTCTTATGGTAATTGATAATGTTTCAAAACCAAATTACTTGACTTTCGACGGAAATTAGATATGATATAGCTAATGGAAGAGATAGCAGAGAAGATCTCACCAACCGAGGAGAGATTTGAGAGGCTCAGAAAAACAATAGGATTTTTTTTAGGACTCATTATTTTTGTAGTATTGTTACTACTTCCAATGCCCAGTCTTTCAAGAAATGCCCATTTTTTGTCAGCAATACTCGGCTGGGTAGTTATATGGTGGATAACCGAACCGGTTCCAATACCGATAACTGCGTTATTGGGCACGACACTCTGTGTGATAATGGGGGTTGATACAATGAAAAAGATATTTGCGCCTTTTGCTGACCCGATTATCTTTTTATTCATTGGTAGTTTTATTATTGCAAAGGCGATGATGGTGCACCGACTTGACCGCAGATTTGCGTTCCAGATTCTCTCGATTCCGGGTATTGGAAAAAGTAGCAATCTGATCCTTTTTACACTCGGGCTTATTGCCGTGGTCATATCTATGTGGGTGAGCAATACTGCCACAACAGCAATGCTTTATCCAATAGGATTGGGAATTCTTAACACAATTGCTCAATTGCAATCAAAAGATGTAAAGAAAATGAAATATTCTACGGGTCTTATGCTCATTATTGCATACGGCGCATCGGTCGGTGGCATTGGAACGCCTGTGGGAACACCACCAAATCTTATCGGCATTGGATTGATTAAAGAACTTCTGGGTAAGAATATCACATTTTTCAGATGGCTGCTATTTGCAATACCAATGGTTGCGATAATGTATATAGTTTTGTTCTTATTACTCAGATTGTTATTTCCACCAGGATTTAAAGAGCTCTCCGGGATTGAAGAGTATGTAGGAAGAGAAAAGAAGGCGATGGGCAAAATTTCAACCGGGGAAAGGAATGTCTTGATTGCATTTTTGATTACGGTCTTTTTATGGGTATTTCCAGGTATACTGGCAATAATTTTGGGTTCTGATGCCCCCTGCTGCAAATGGTGGGAGGTGCATATACCCGAAGGGCTCGCGGCAATAGTTGGTGCAGTTATTTTATTTATTCTGCCATTAGACTTGAAAGAGAAAAAAGGGACAATTACCTGGAAAGAAGCGGTGGATATTGACTGGGGAACGATTCTTTTGTTTGGGGGTGGATTGTCTTTGGGTAGTCTGATGTTTTCTACGGGTCTGGCTGAGAATATTGGAAAAGGAATTTTGAGCCTCACCGGTGCCAAGGGTCTTTTTTCAATAACCGCAATTTCAATTTTACTTGCAATTATTACCAGTGAACTTACATCAAATACTGCTTCGGCAAATATGGTCATTCCAATAATGATATCGCTCGCAAAGGCGGCGAATGTCAATCCGTTTATACCTGCGCTTGGCGCCTGTCTTGGTTCAAGTTACGGATTTATGCTGCCGGTATCAACACCACCCAATGCAATCATCTATGGCTCTGGTTACGTTCCGATTACAAGGATGATCAGAGCAGGAATTATCTTTGACCTTTTAGGATTTTTGATAATCCTTGCCGGTGTATTTTTACTATTACCATTAATTGGATAATGGATTTTTATAAATTTGCAGACTTGACAGGGGAAGTTTTAAGGATATAATAAATTGTGAATAAATTCCCTGCCTTTATTTTTATAATTTTCAATTTTCTTAATGCTGGCGAGTTCATTAGGAATGGCAGTTTTGAAGATTCACTAAATTTCTGGAGTCCTTATGCACATGGTGAGACTTATACACTAAATGTAGATGAGAACTATGATTCAGACCCGGATTCCGAAGTATATGTAGGAAGACTGGATAGATTGATAACCACAATCTATCAGGTCTGTTATGTACCAACCCTCGAACTCGACTTTTCTTTTAAGGCTCGTTTTTTTGCTAAAAGTTATGATACACTCCATCCACATCCGGCAATTGCATCAATTATATTATCCTACCTTGATACTGATGAGAATGTTCTTGGCGAGACTCGCATTTTCTATTATGCAGAAAGTCTTTACTGGCAACCATCGCCAATTTTACATCTTATTGAGATAAGTGATACAAATTGGTTTTCTGATACAATTGGTATTCTGAATGAATTACAGAATCTTCCGGGCGTCGTTCCTTCTGAGATTGCGAAATTAAGGATAGTTTTATACTGTCAATCCTATGGTTGTTGACCGGGACACGCCGAGGCGAAGGTCTTCGCCGATGATATAAGCCTTGCATATAATGGAACATCTGCCCATTGTACCTTAATTTCTTATTTTTTAGATGACTCGGCAGGAAATTTTAATGGCATTTTAGACCCCGGTGAGGAAGTAGAACTTTATTATCTACTTAAGAATATTGGCGGAGTTGATATACAGAATTTGACCGGCGTTATTGTAAGTTCATCACCGTATCTTAGCATTCTAAATGGGAGTGCATATTTTGGTAGTGTTCCGATTGATTCTCTAATAAAAAATTCAAATCCCTTCAGAATTCAGGCACTACCTAATGCACCCCACGGCACGAGTAGTAATCTTGATTTGATTTTGAATGAAAATTCAGGTATTATTGACACAATCAGGATAAAGGTCATAATTGGCAAAAGAGATTATTTTGTCTGGGACCCGGACAGGAATAATTCAAGTGGTCCCATTGTTCATCTCATCCTTCAAAATCTTGGTTATACCGGTGATTACGCAAATGCACAATTTTATTCCTTTGAGCATCTGAAAAATTATAAATCACTTTTTGTGTGCAGTGGTGTGGCATATAATAACTATGTTCTGTTTAAATACAGTTCTGAGGTCGCAAAGGTAGCAGATTTTATAAACTATGGCGGCAATGTATATCTTGAAGGCGGTGAATGCTGGGCATTTGACCCGTTTGTAATGCACGGTTTTAACTTTAACCCTTATTTTGGCATTAAGCCGATAAACGATGGATATATAAACATGGGACCGATTGAGGGTGAACCCAATACCTTCACTGACCATATGTTATTCAGATACTGTGGTGAGAATTTGTGGCTTGACGATATTGATTCTACAGGAAGCGGGTTCAGGATATTTCGTGATAACGATGACAATTACTATTGTGGAGTGGCAAACATAGCACCGGGATATAGAACTGTCGGAGTGTCATTTGAATTGTCCGGACTTATAGATAACGAGCCATATACAAAGGCATCCCTTCTTGACTCAATAATGCATTTTTTCGGGATAAATCTTGTTGGTATTGAAGATTTAGAAAATCCGCAATCCGCAATCCGCAATCCGCAATTTTTAGAAGTTTATCCCAATCCATTCAGAAATAACTGTGTGATTAAAGCCGAAATCCCAATACCTCAAGAAGCGAACGGTCAGTACCCAGCAGTCAGTATAAAAATATTTAATGTAGCCGGCTGTTTGGTGAAACAATTTAACCATTTAGCCAATTGTCCATTTAACCAGATAGTCTGGTCTGGTAATGATGAACTGGGTCGCAAATTACCTGCTGGTATCTATTTTGTCAAATTGGAGGCGGGCGACTTCAAAAAGGTGGAGAAGGTAAATTTATTAAGATAAGGGTGAAGAAGGAAGAATAAGGGTAAAAGGGGATAGAAGTTTTTAGACCGAATGCCGAAAGACAATAGACGATACTGGCTGCGAAACCGTATAACGAGAGACGAATTAGAAGGAGGGAGTGGAAGTAAATTGTAACAATCTTTCTTTATACTTTTTTGCCTGAATATAGCCTCTCTCAATTGCCTCTTTAGCCTTTTCAAACTGGCTTAGGCCAATACCGGTTGTATCAATGTCTATCCACACACCATTCTTGAGTTGTTTAATGTTATATTCAATCAATCTTGAACTTATCAAATCAAATGTTTTTACAAAGATATCTTTTATACTATATTCTTTTTCTGAATCTTGTTTGGCATTAATTTGAATTCGTGGATATTCAAATCTATGAAGAACATTTACTGCTATGACTTTTTTTGCACCAAGATTTATTGCTACATCTACGGGTACGGGATTAATAAATCCTCCGTCAATAAGAACCCTTCCGCTATATTTATTGGGTGTAAATACAATCGGGATTGCTATTGAAGATCTTATCGCCTGAATCAGATCACCACGGTCAATAATAATTTCAACATTCTCTTCTATATCGGTAGCAACCGCCGCATATTTTATTGGCAATTCTTCAATTTTTGTATCACCAAGATAAGGCTTCAGGAATTTAATAATGTTTTTTCCATTAATAAACCCTTTTTTAGAGATATGGAATCTGAATAAGTTTTTCTTTTCCTTTTTGTCTATCTTTAATGCAATCTCTTCCATCTGTTTTGCTGTAAATCCCCTTGCATAAAATCCACCAATCAGTGAGCCCATACTTGCACCGACAACAATATCCGGTTTAATATTCAATTCTTCAAGAAATTTAATTACGCCGATATGGGCATATCCTTTTGCTGCACCACCGCTTAAAACGAGACCGAGCATCATTCAAAAGATTATTATTTTGCTCAAAGGACTATTGAGGTCTATTATATTTTTGAGGTCTTTGTAAGGTATTTCAACTGTGTAATATCCTTCAACATAGGGACCAACAGTGTAAGGAGAGAATATAAATTCCAGTCCACTTGGAGTTATAACGAAGTTGTCTAATAATTCTGAAACATCTTTTATTTCCCCTTCAACAACGAAGGATGCCCCTTGCTTCTTTAGACTACGGATACAGATGTCAGAAATTATCTTCAGATAATTAGAATTCAGAACGAATAAATCTCCGAGTTCAATCTCCTTAATAATCTCAGAGGTGAGCAAGATATTGAGGGTAGGATAGTCGGTATAGCCATGCGCAGCGCCCGGATAATAACTATAGGAAATAAAAGAAAGGCTTATAATTTCATTGGAGAAATATTCTATATTGTAATCTTCGGAATATTCAGGGGGCGAGGTTTCAAGGCCCGCCGATTCATCTATAGAGGCTATGAAGTCGTTATACCTGGAGAGTGCCCTGTTTCTTAGCGTCTCATTTAACATCTCCTCCAACTTTTTATTATCTATGTAAAACTTGGGATATTTGACACACACATCATAATGTTCTGATTTGAATTCTTTTTCCTGCGCGATCAATTTCAAATTGTACGGAAATTTCTTCTTTCCATCCGGATTTGACCACTCGCCAGTAAGTTTATTAGAATCTTTTAACGAACCTTTAAAAATGCCAGTTAAATTTCCATTCGCATACTCACAAATTTTAAAACTTTTATCTTGGTTGATATTACCTTTCAATTGAATGTATTTATTTATTTTATAATAAAAGTAGTAACCATTCACACTATCTTTTTCAATCTTAAGCTCCATATAAATCTTATGGTTCCGGCCGATAATGCCCCAATAATGATTTCTGTAGTTTGATTCCCGGGCGTTTAAGTTATCTATGAAACATAAGATTATACAAAAAAACATTATATTTTTATTTGCCATACTTTCTCCTTTTTATCAAGATACATTTGGCTAAATTCCATAACATCTAAGAGGTTTCTTCTAAATATAATTTATGCCTTTTCATTTCAATTACATTTTTAAATATATGCAGAAATCAATAAAAATCAAGGGGATATTGGTCTATTGTTTTGGAAAAAGCCTGTTAATATTTCTCTATGGGATAAAAAATAATACTTGACCAATAAAAAATTTTAATTAAAATTATAATGCAATGGAGGAACCATGCACAGGTTTGTTATAGTCTTTATTCCCCTGATAGTTTCTTCGAATCCTTATCTTACGGGTGTTATCAATGAATTTCAGACTGATACCATCCTCGGGCAAAAGTTTGAATTCCACCCAATTGATTATGGCTTTTCCCTTCCACTTTTTAATTCAGAGGTTATAACACCGGCGGGTACTTCCTATGTTAATACATTGATTAACAATCCTCCCTGTGGTTATACCGTTATTGATACATCAATTTTAGAAGGACCATTCTATTTGCCGTTAGATAATGGTTTTATAGAAATCTTTTTACCTGAATATTACCTGGATTGCATTGCTTATACTGATACCTTCCATTCTCCAATTTTTGCCCCTCCAATGGGTTCTTCAGCGGCACGGTTTATATACAAAAAAAATGGTTTAACCAAATTGGACTGGTATATAGATTACACACCAACGCTGGGTGGAGATAATGACGACTATCCAGGGTGCATTATTTCTGGCCATGTCTATTTTAATTACGCTCCTGTTGAAAGCGCACGGGTGACCGCTGTCTGTACGGATAGTATCCAGACCCCGGGGCCATTTCATACCGCTTGCACTACATATACAGATAATACAGGTTTTTACCATTTTGACAGCCTCTGGCCGGCGAGATACTGGATGACCGCTGTCTTGGGTTCTTATCAGCCGCCGGGTGAATTGTCTCCAGAATTGTGTGCCCTCTGGCCGACGGATTTTGATTTCTATTTTGTAGAAATGGAGGAAAATCTATCCTTTGTTTCACCGGAACAAATGCTGTTCTCCGTCTATCCGAATCCTTTCAAAAATTTTTGTGTGATTCGCTACGCACTGAGTAAGAGTATGTCTGGTACTTACTCCGCAACGCCTACCATTCGTATTTATGATGTTACAGGGAGGCTGGTGAGGCAGTTTGATTGCCTATCTACCAGTCAATTTAGCCAAAATCAAATTCTCTGGAATGGTAAAGATAGGACAGATACCAAGTTAACGCCTGGTCTTTACTATATCGTTTTAGAGTCACCCGAATATAAAAGTGTTAAAAAGGCGGTGATGATAAGATAATTTTTTATTGACTTCAGTAGAATTTTTTATATAATCTACTGACTGCTTCTTTTATGGACCGATTGTGAAGGGGAGGAGTAGGAGTTTTTTTAAAATAAATGTTTTGAACAGATGGTGCGTATATAAGATCTGTCGCGGGGCGTGGCGCAGTGGCTTAGCGCACTTGGTTTGGGACCAAGGGGTCGTGGGTTCAAATCCCTCCGCCCCGATTTTTTAAATTTTTAAGCATAATCTAAGGAGAATAGATGAAAAAAATATTACTAATATCCTTCGCTATATCATTTTTAATGGGAATTGATTATAACACCATCCCATTATTAAGATGGGCGGGACCAGCAGGGACGAAGCCGGGAACTTATGAAGACTGGATAACGCAGAGTCCATGTTCAGAATTCTCTTACTTCCTGCATAAAATAGTTTATGGTGATGGCAGGGCAGGTAATGTAGCCATTTTAACCCAGGCGAGCATCGCGGGGGCATTAACAAATGAGATAAATCAATTAATAAACAATTTACAATCTGAGGGTTATACGGTGCTCAGTTATCAGGTATCCGGAGGAACACCGGAAACCCTGCGCACTTTTCTACAGAATCTTTACACCAACAATAACATTGAAGGTGCACTTTTTATTGGCAATCTACCCGTTGCCTGGTTTGAGATTGCTAACGACTTTAATCAATATGGCTATACGGAGTTTCCCATTGACTTGTTCTATATGGATTTGAATGGAAACTGGCTTGACACAATGAACACGGGTAATGGAAGGTATGATGGTCATACTGGTGATATAAGTCCAGAGATCTATATCGGCAGGCTAATGCCAACCGGAATTGGTATAGACACGTTATTATTAAAGAACTATTTTAGAAAAGATAATGCCTATCGACATGATACACTTGAACTACAACATCGGGCGCTTTTCTTCTGTGACGATGACTGGATTCCTTTTGCCGCCCAATGGGCATATGAAGTCTCCTTATTATATCCGGATACAATGAATTACTGGAATGCAGAGACAACCAGGGCAGCGATCTATCGAATTAAACTTGATTCCTGTCAGGCCTGGGTTAGTGTCTTTGCCCACTCCTGGCCCGGAGGACATCAATTTACATATAACAATGGGAATGCGCATGATTATTATTATTCTTATGAGTATACAAACCAAAATCCTCCAACAAATTTTTATAACCACTTTGCCTGTTCATTTGCCCGTTATACTGAAAATGGATACGGCGGTGGCAGGTCAATCTTCAATCAGAGTTACGGACTGGGTGCTATTGGTTCAACAAAGACCGGCAGTATGCTTGACTTTTACTATTTTTACGCGCCCCTTTCTGAACAGAAGACATTGGGTCAGGCATTCAAAGACTGGTTCACCCATATTACTGCAAACGGTGTTACCTTTGATGAATTGTGCTGGCATTATGGTATGACCCTTCTGGCAGATCCGTGGTTAAAACCAACGGGGCACAATTTTGAAATTGCTGAGGCTATCAAAGATAAGGCTTCGCCTCTAATTATATATCAAAATCCATCGGTTAGCCAGGTGAAGATTTTCCTTGGTATCAGTTCGCCCGGTGCTGTTAAATTGATTGTTTATGACTGTCTTGGTAGGGTTGTAAAGAGATTAATATCAAACCAATATACTAAATCAAATCAATGGATATTATGGCGATTCAATGATGAAAATGGTAAGACGGTGCCTCCGGGTGTTTATATAGTCAGTGCGGAAGTGTCCGGGAAGGTCTATAAAGCAAAGGTAATTAAACTTTGATAATTGTATATACCCATTTTTAAATTCAGTTTCGGTATTGACACCGAACTTTAAGCCATTATAATAACCCTGATGAGCGCGGAAGAGCTCTCTAATAGAATTGAGGATTTTCTAATTTACCTAAAGAAAGAGAAAAACTATTCAAATTGTACCCTGCGCGGATACAGGGCTGACTTAAGGCAATTTTTTGATTATTTTAAGGAAAAGAAAATAGCGCTGATTGATTATAATGAAATCGTTCAGTATTTAGCCTTTCTTTTAAAATATGGTGCAGGTCCCCGCAGCGTTGCCCGTAAGTTGTCAGCCTTAAAATCATTTTTTAAATTCCTAAAAAAAAGTGGCGTTATCCCGGAGAATTTCGTTCAGGGCATAAGGTCACCAAAGATGAAACGGCATCTTCCTGGCTTTTTGACCTATAACCAGATAAGTGATACATTTGAGAAAATCCAGGATTTAAGAGACCGGGCAATTATGGAGGTTTTATATTCCTGTGGACTGAGAGCAGGGGAACTTGTCGGATTGAATCTTGAGGATTTGGATTTAAACAGAGAGGAGATAAGGGTGAAAGGGAAGGGAAGGAAGGAGCGCATTGTTCCCCTGGGCCGGGTTGCCCTGAAGGCGATTCTTAAATACCTGCCCGAACGGCGACAGCGGTGTCGAGATAAACCTGATACCCGGGCACTTTTTTTGAATTATCGCGGTGAGCGTTTGACAACGCGCTCTTTGCAGCGGATTGTCCGCAGGTATCTTATAAATTGTGCCAATGCCTCAGGAACAAATCCGCACATCTTGAGACACTCCTTTGCTACACATCTTTTAGAACACGGTGCGGACTTGCGTGCGGTTCAGGAATTGCTCGGACATTCCAGCCTTGCCACAGTTCAGATTTATACACATCTAACAACAAAAAGGTTAAGAGAAATATACCAGAGGGCGCATCCACGGGCAGATTGATTATGCGCTGGTTCTTTTTTATTCTTCTCACCACTACTATCTCCTGCCATCAGCGAGATATCTGGAGTAAGATCAGAGAAGGTAATTATGAAATTATTCGGAAGGGAAGTTACCGCGGTAAATTAAAATATCTGGCCCAGCCAGGTGAACATGAAGCGACAATTTTAAGATTCCGTGCAGATATTGAAAAGAACATCGCCCTTTTTCCGGAAATTACGAAGAAATTTTTTGTGATTACCGATGAATTGAAATATCAATATAAATTCACCTGGTTAGATGAAGAGAAGAACTACTTAATTTTAAGATATTTTGCGCGAATTTATAACCATCCAGTCTATGCTGGATATCAGATTCAATTTGTTATTGATAAAAAAGAAAAACAGATCATCCAGATATTTATAACCGAGGTTCCCCTTGAGTAGCATTCTATTTATTTTTCTCTTACCCTATGAAGACTATTTTTATAAAAAAAATTATCTTGAGGCAATTCGTTATGCAAAACTGGCTTATAAAATTTTTTTAGAAGATGAAACCTTATATTATTTAGGCATAAGCGAACTGTGTCTTGATAGATTGCCCGCGGCAATGGCAAATCTTGAGGAATTGACAAAAAAGAAGGAAGACGCCAGCTTTTATCTCGGAATAATCCATTATCGACTTGGTAATTACATCAAGGCAATGGCTTATATGAATGATGCGCGTGATGTATTTCTTCCTAAGTACTACTATCTCACTCTCATCCATTTAAAAGACCGCGACCTAAAAGAGGCAGAAAAATACCTGAATTCAGTGGCAGATTCATATTTAAAGGAAACCATTTCGCAATGGATAAAAAATTACCAAACACTTGTTGATGCAAAAAACGCATTTATTGATATGGATTATCAGCGCACAATAGAGCTAATTAACAAAGTTGAAGATTTTTTTGGCTATAAAGAAATTGGATTGGCACTGGCTTACGAAAGACTCGGTGATTATCAAAAGAGTCTTATTTTTTTAGATACTGTGATACGCAATCCTCCATCTTATGGGCTGTTATTGAACGCCACATACAACGCCGGGCGAATAGAGTATGCATTAAGAAATTATAAGCGGGCAGAAAGATATTTGAGGGATTATCTTTCTACTCAGGAGAATAATGCGGCAAAATTTCTTTTAGGCAAAATTTTTATGGAGGAAGGAAACCTGGATTCAGCCAGTATTTACTTTAAAGACTTACCCGATACCATTGATGAATACCTTTTCTATAAAGGGCGTATTGACTATTTTCGGGGAATGCTGGCGAGCGCCGAAGAAAGATTGTTATTGCATCGTGAATATTTCCCGAATTCTTTTTATGCCGACAGTACAGTTTATATACTGGGAGAAATAAATTTTAAACAGGGCAAATACAGACTGGCAATAGATTACTGGACCGACTTGATAAATTTATATCCAAATTCAAATTATGCGGCGGTTACGGCAAAGAAGATTGGCGATGCCTATTTCAATTTGAAAAGATACAATGATGCACTTGAGTTTTACAAAAGGGTTAAGGATTTTGGTCCGCAAAATGAATTGAAATTGGAGACTGAATTGAAGATACTTGAGACCAAATATCAACTTGGGCTGTTTAATTCTTTAATTGGTGCCCTGAATCGATTTATAGAGACATATTCCGATTCTGTAAATGCCCGGGATTTTGTTGCCGCAGTAAATTTAAGAATTGCAATGATTCTCTTTGAGAAAGAGGAATATTACTCTGCCCTTGAAAAACTCAATCAGCTGATAACCAAATATTCAGATTTATCCGTGGCTAGAGACGCAATATTACAAAGGGCAAAAGTTTTTCGCAAAATTGGAGATAAGAATGGAGAGAAGGCTTCTTTGAAAATACTATTGGAAAGGAAGGATATTAGAGAATTGTACCCATATGTGGTAAATGAACTGGGTACAATCTATAAAAATGAAATGAAATACGATTCGGCGCTTTATTACTACAATTTATTGCTGAAAATAGAGATGTATCGCGAGATTGCTCTTTTAGAAATTGCCCGAATCTATAATTCACTCGGTAGATATGAAGAAGCCGAATTGGTGATCGAGCGCTTTATTAATGAATATCCCAATTCATCATTGATTTTTGATGCATATATTCTTAAATCGGAAACTATTAAAAATCAAGGCGATTACAATAAGGCGGTAAATGTATTAAAGGAATTGAGCGACAAGTACGGACCAAAGCCCGAGGTATTTCTCAGAATCGCTGATATCTATGTTGATAATCGTAATTATCAGGCGGCCCGGGATTATTTTCTAAGGGCAAGCGAGTATTTCAAGGAAAATAGGGATGACGCTGCCCGGTCTTTGATTCGTGCCGGTGATGTTTCGTTGATTATGGGTGACATAAAGATTGCCAAGGAACTTTATTTAAAGGCGGCGCTTTTTGCACTTTCTATTGATGTTAAACAAGAGGCAAGCAAAAAATTGACTTCTGTAAATGAGTAGGCGTATTTACATTATTGGTAAGGAGCCAGACTGGTTGAAATCACTCATTCTTAAAAAGATCGTCAGCGTATGTGAGAGTGAACCAGAGGCAATTTTGATTTTTGAAAAAATACCTTCGGTTGCAGAGATCATTAAAAAGTTTCGGATAAGATATATCCCAATAATCAGTCAGGTAGAATTAGGAGAAATGGAGGGAGTTTTTAACTTACCCACGACCCATCCCGAGAATTTTTTAATTTCCCTGCTTGAGGCATTAACCTGGGAGCGAGAAAGAAATCCACTCACCGGTCTTCCCGGTAATGAGGCAATAAATAGAGAGATTGAGTTTAAGATATTAAATCAAAACGGCTACTGGCTCAGTTATGTTGATCTGAATGACTTTAAATTTTTTAATGACCAGTATGGTTTTGAAATGGGGGACCGTCTCATTTTTCATACCGCCAGGATAATAAAAGACAATGCCGGTAACAATTTTGTTGGACACATTGGCGGTGATGATTTTGTTTTTATTATTCCCCAGAATAATTCCGAGATTTTAGATTCAATCTGTCGGGAATTTGATGACTCATTGAAATATTTCTACCCGGAGGGGGACCGGGACAGAGAAGAATTTCAGGGAATAGACCGATTCGGGAGGGATTATAAATTCGGCCATGTTCATCTTGCCATTGTGGTATTAACAAAGAGATACGAAAATCTTAAGAAATTAAACTATGCCACTGCCTATTTAAAAAAGATAAGTAAACAAAGAAGTAAAATTGAAAAGCGGAGTCTCTGGCTTTCCGATAATACCGTTGCGATTGGACATCGCGACGACCTGCTCAGGATATTACAGGGAAATGACCGAACTGCCAAAAGGGCCGCTATTGAAGTTCTTGGTGAAATTGCGGAACCGGATAACCTTGATTTGTTTGTTGAACTTTTAAGGAATAAAGATTTTTTGATTCGCAAGAGTGCGGTCTATGCGCTTGGTAAGATTGGCAAATCCGAAATTTTGCCGTATATTCTCAATACATTAAACGACCCCTCACCCCATGTCCGGATGAGGGCAGCCGAGGCGCTTGGTTATTTTTACAGGGACGCTGTAGCTGATATTTTAGTTAATCTTCTTAACGACCCCGATTGTTATGTGAGGATCGCGGCAATAAATAGTATCGGTCGTTTGAAATTGAAGTCAGCAATTCCTCGACTTATTAAAACTAATGACGAAAGAATCATCCCCAGTATTTTAAGAGTCCTTGCCGAATTGGGAGACGATTCTGCACTGGATTTCATTCAGGCGAAATTAAATAAAAATAGATTTTCGGCATTGGCGATTGATGCACTTGGTAGAATCTACAGTTCACGTTCACTGGCAATTCTATTTGATGTCCTATCCAGCAGGAATTTCGCCCAGCATCGCCATAGGATTTATCGTGCAATTTATAATCTGAGCCGGATGAAGTCCCTGAAAGAAATAATTAAGGCAAATATCGGGCTGATTTATGATGGCCTCCGGGATAGCAAGCCCTACTATGTCATAATGACCCTTTACGAAATTGGCGATGACACGCGTGGTGA
This sequence comes from Caldifarciminota bacterium, assembly GCA_039802265.1. Lineage (GTDB taxonomy): Bacteria > Hydrothermota > Tepidihabitantia > SM23-42 > JAOAFX01 > JBDRWI01. The sequence goes on from JBDRWI010000002.1 coordinate 19,509, forward strand.
TGAGGTTAAAAAATTCCTTTATGGAAAAGATATATTTATGCGCCGGGCAGCTATTCTCTATCTGAGTAATAATAAAAAAAATCTCAAGGTGCTTGCCGATATCCTTTTGCAAGACCCATTACCATCTATCCGACAGACAGCAGCCGATATCCTGGCGAAATTCGGCAAAGCCGCATTACCCTATCTGAGAAAGGCATTGAAAGACCGGGATTTTTCAACCAGACAGTCCGTAATCAGGTCAATAATGGCAATTTTATTCTGAAGAAAGGTAAATGGTAATCTATTAAAGATGGACTTCACCGTTATCATCTTGCCGTTCCTGGGGGCGATTAAGGGTGAGGTAAAATTAAGGTAAATAATCCAGATTAGACATTAAAAACCCAGTCTTTCATTAACCAATAATACTGAAATATTTGTTTGCCAGGGTCTGTACTGGATAATCGCAATTACGCGACAAATTCGTTCCTTTACATTACAATCAATACAGATACCAGAACTGGCACAAGGAGTACCGGCACTTACCCGTTTTGCATTCATAACCGCAGCAATCTCCTTGCTCCTTTTTATGCCATCATGTATTGAGGCGACAATTTTATTGAAGCCAGCAATAATGAAGACAGTAGAGGGTCCATAGATCATTCCCGCAATGCGGTTGCCGATACCATCAATATTGATAATGTCTCCGTTTTTCGTGATGGCGTTAGCACTTGTTAGATAATAATCAGCGAGCAATTCCTTTTTTCTTATCTCACGGTCAGTCTTTTCAGTAAGACCGGCGCGCCAGTGATGGATTACTTTATTGCCCCGCTCTTCAAATCTTTCAATTATGCCAAGTTCCCGAATTGTTACCGAACCACCGACTCCAATACTCGCATCAGGGGGGATTGTTTTCAGGAGATATTCGTTTACCCCGGTAATATCAGGGAAATAACAGGCATCAAAATCCCGTCTTTTTAGTGCCTCAACAACTTTGAGTAGTAATTTTTCCTGGTGCCATTTTTTGACTTCTTCCATTGCTGAACGAATTATACTCAATTTTAATCATCTGTCAATTGACTGGCTGATTTTATCCTCTTGATTTTTTGTCTATTTAGGATATTATTTCTAATATGGAAGAACGGCTGAAGAAATTGCAGAAGCTGAAGGAATTGAACATCAACGCCTATCCTTACCGGTTTGATAGAACCCATACATTCTCCCAGATAAAAGGAAAATTTGAAGAACTCTCAAATTCACAATTCAGGGTCAAAACAGCGGGAAGAATAATTGCTATCCGGGGACATGGGAGGACCATATTTGCCACCTTAAATGATGAAAATGAAAACATTCAGGTCTATCTAAGAGAGGCAGACCTTAAAGAAGATTTTGCGCTCTTTGAAAACTTTGATATCGGTGACTTTATTGGTGTGGAAGGTAAGGTCTTCAAGACACGGACCGGTGAAATAACCATCCTTGTGGAAAGTTTCGTACTCCTTGCAAAATCACTACGACCGCTACCTGAGAAATGGCACGGATTAGAAGATATAGAAATCAGATATCGTAAAAGATACCTTGATTTAATTGCGGATACGGTTATTTTCAAGTGTAACGATTGCGGCCATGAATTCGCCTGTGTGGAAGTCGGCGAAATAAGATGCCCAGCGAGAAAGGATAAAACCACTAATGAAAGATGTGGTTCTAAAAATATTAGAAAAATCTCAATGAGTCCGCGCGAGGTATTCAAAATGCGTTCAAAGGTCATCTCACTTCTCCGAGATTTTTTTAATAACCGAGGATTTCTTGAAGTAGAAACCCCTGTCTTACAGCCAATATACGGTGGGGCATCTGCCCGGCCTTTCAAGACTTATTATAATGCCCTTGACCAGGAAATGTACTTACGAATTGCTGATGAACTTTACCTGAAAAGATTAATTGTTGGTGGATATGAGAAGGTATGGGAATTATGCAAGGATTTCCGGAATGAGGGGCTTGATAGATTTCATAATCCAGAATTTACAATGATTGAGGCATATCAGGCATACACAGATTATAACGGAATGATGGAACTGGTTGAAGAATTGATGGAATATCTGGTTAGAAATCTTTATTCTGATTACAGAATTTCTTTTCAGGGAGAAAGCGTAGAAATAAAGAGACCATTTACAAGGATAAAATATACTGAAGTATTGAGTGAAAAACTGGGTGTTGATATACTCAAGATTTCCGAAAAAGAACTAAATGATTTATGCACAAGATATGGGATAAAAACAGAAGGTCAGGCAATCGGATACAAGATTGATAAGTTATTCAGTGAACTCGTCCAGAGAGATTTGATTGAACCGACCTTTGTTATTGATTATCCTAAAATAATTTCGCCCCTGGCAAAGGAACATCGGAATAATCCTTCGCTTGTGGAAAGATTTGAACTGGTTATTTTTGGTTTAGAGATTGCCAATGCCTTCTCAGAGTTGAATAACCCGATAGAGCAGCGTAAGAGATTTGAGGAACAGCTTGCATATAAAGAAGAAGGAATTGCGGAGATAGACGAGGACTTTCTTGAGGCACTTGAATATGGAATGCCGCCGACCGGAGGACTTGGTATAGGGGTGGACCGCCTGTGTATGATTCTTTTAAACCAGTCATCAATCCGGGATGTAATTCTGTTTCCTCAATTGAGAAGGGTGTAATGAACACTGAAGTCTTTGTTGCACAACGGTATCTACTGTCAAGAAATCGCAAATTTTTTTCTCTCTCCGCCTCCATCGCCATTGGTGGGATTTTTGTTGGGGTTAGTGCTTTGCTCATTACCCTTTCAATAATGAATGGATTCCAGAATGAATTGCGGCGAAGAATTCTCGGGGGGACCCCACACATAATAGTCCGGCGATTTTTTAATGAGCCTCTTGTTGAATATCGTGAGATCATGGAGAAGTTAGAAAATTTCCATTTTATTAAGGCAAAGGCACCATTTATAATCACCAAATCCCTGGTCCGGAATAGGAGGAGTGTCGATGGCGTGATAATCAAGGGAGTTGAAAGTGAGCTTGAGAAAGGAATTACTGAGGTGGGGAAAAATATTATTGATGGTGCTTTTGATTTAGAAGAGGGTTGTGTTATTGGAGTTGAACTCGCCCGGAGCCTGAAGGCAAGTGTTGGAGATACCCTGATAATAACCTCTCCTTTCGTTGAGCAACTCGGGCTATTGCCGCGTTCCAAAAGAGTTATACTTAAAGGAATCTTTGATTTGGGTATGTATGATTATAATTCAACGATTTTATATATGAATATCAAGGATGTTCAGGTACTATTTGAAATGCAGAACGCGGTTAGCGGTATTGAGTTGAGAGTGGATGATGTGTATAAGGCACCATATTACTCAAAGATTATTGAAAAGGAAGTCGGTTATCCCTATCTGGTTCAGGATTGGGTTAAGACCAATCATTCAGTTTTCGCGGCATTAAAATTAGAAAAGATTGTAACATTTATTGTTCTGACACTGATTGTGGTTGTTGCTGGATTCAACATCGTAGGAATGCTTGTGAACATTGTTAAAAAAAAGGTGAAGGAGATAGGTATACTTCGTTCATTTGGTTTCACTGCAAATCAGATTATGAAGATTTTCATATATTTAGGAACAATTATGGGATTTATTGGGACGGGAATGGGTGTTTTCTTTTCTTTTTTTGCCTGTCTTTTGCTTAACCAATATCGTTTTGTAAATTTACCCGGAGATGTCTATTTTATTCAGACCCTTCCGGTTGAGATGTCACTTGTAGATTTTATTGTCGTAGCTGGTGCAGCAATAATGATAAGTTTTTTTGCTACAATCTATCCGGCAATCAGGGCTGCGCGGCTTGTGACGGTTGAGGCATTGAGGAATGAGTGAGATTCTATTAGCAGAAGGGATTCATAAGACCTATTATTTGAAAAACGAGGTAATCCATGTCTTACGCGGTGTTGATCTCGTGGTTAAAAGGGGTAGTTTTGTGGTAATCTATGGCCCATCGGGAAGTGGTAAATCTACTCTTTTAAATATTCTGGGGAGTCTTGACAAACCGACCAGCGGTAGGGTAATTTTTGATTCCTGTGTTCTCTTTAATCATAGCGATGCGGAACTATCACAAATTAGAAATAAAAAAATTGGATTTGTCTTTCAATTCCATTATCTTTTACCTGAATTTACTGCACTGGAGAATATAGCCCTGCCAGCACTATTAAACGGAACTCCAAAAAGGGATGCCTATAAAAAGGCAGCGGAACTTTTAGAAGTTTTAGGAATGGCGGATAAGAGAACCCGTCGTCCCGACGAATTGTCAGGTGGTGAAAGGCAACGGGTGGCGATTGCCCGTGCCCTCATTAATGAACCAATCTTGATCCTTGCGGATGAGCCGAGCGGTAACCTTGATGAGGAAAATAAGAATAAACTGATGGATGTTTTTATCGATCTAAAAAATAAGGACCGGGCAATTGTTCTGGTTACTCATTCACTGGATATTGCAAAGTTAGGGACTGAGGTGTATAATTTGAAAGAAGGCAGGTTACATGTTATGTGATGATTGTAAAAAAAATCCGGCATCCATCTATTTTAAGGATGCCTCCTACGGAAAGATTAAAGAGTTGCATCTTTGTGAGGAATGTGCTAAGAAGCGAGGAATTCTCTTAGATAAAAAGCTTTCTCCCCTTGAGGTTCTTCAAAAATTGTTGAAGGAATATAACCGCCAGGATGAGCAGATAATCTGTCCGGTTTGCTTTTTGTCTCTTGCGGAATTTAAAAAGTTTGGAAGATTTGGCTGTAGTAATTGTATTGCGGTCTTTGAGCCCTATATCAAAAATCTTATCAAAGAGGTCCAGGAGAGCAATCGCCATATTGGAAAGAGACCTGGAAGCAGGCAACATAAGGCGCTTGAGATATTTAAACTGCGTGAAGAATTGAGAAAGGCACTGGAAAAAGAGGCTTATGAAGAGGCGGCAAAGATAAGGGACCGATTAAAGGAATTGGGATTCGAGAATGTTGAATAATATTAAGTGGTTAATATCACCCGAGATGGCAGAAAACTGCGAGGAAAAGGAAATCGTTGTATCAACGCGGATAAGACTGGCTCGGAATCTTGCAGGAATTCCCTTTGAAATAAAAATGAAACAGAAGGATGCCGAATATCTAATTCAAGTAGTGCAATCAACAATAACCGGGAAATTAAAGGGAAGATATCTCTTGATTCAGAAACTTACACCACTTGAGCGGGAATCACTCCTTGAATCGCACCTCGTCTCTCCAACATTTGTGAAGGCTGATCGCCCATCAGCCGTATTTATCAGCGAGAAAGGAGATATTTCAATAATGGTTAACGAAGAAGACCATCTGAGAATACAGGGGCTTGCCTGTGGGCTCTCTCTAACGAATACCCTTCTATCGGTCTTTGAGGTGGAGGAATTCCTTGGTGAAAGCCTTGGCTATGCCTTTAGTGAGGAATATGGTTTTATCACTTCCTGTCCTACCAATTTAGGTACCGGTATGAGGGTTTCGGTTCTGCTCCATCTGCCAGGGCTTGTTTACACAAACGAAGTAGATAAAATTTTAAAGAGTGCTGTTAATCTTGGAATGGCCGTGCGCGGACTGTTTGGAGAAGGAACTGAAATAAAGGGTAATCTCTTCCAGATATCAAATCAAAGAACCCTTGGATATACCGAGGAAGAGTTGGTTCAGAATATCAATAAATTCACGAAGATGGTGATCGATGTGGAGAAAAAGACAAGGAATCTAATCTATGAAAAGGCAAGGTATGAATTTGAAGACAAAATCTACAGAAGTCTGGCAATACTTACCTCAGCCAGGATTCTCAGTAGTGATGAGACGCTGGGGCTTCTCTCTGCAGTCAGGCTGGGTATCGGTATGGGAATAATCAAAAATATTAGTATAGATACAATAAATGAGATTATGCTTGTATCAAGGCCCGGTAACATCCAGTTCTATTTTGGCGAAATTCTTGAAGAGGAAGAACGGGATGTCAAACGGGCAGAGTATGTGCGTAAAAAACTACAGCCAAATTAATTGGTTCTGCACAAAAATTATGCAATAGCCACAAATTTGCAACACCTATAACAACTTTTTCCTGATATTTCAAAATAAATTCGGGCATAACAATTGCATTATAAATGGATAGAGAAGGCAAAATGGTAAGGGTCCTTTTTTCCTTCAAGGAAGGGGACCAGAAGCCAAGGTGAAAGGAGGTAATAATGTCTTTGCGACCTAAAATCAAACCGGTTGTTTTAGTTATTGCTTGGGTCGGTTTATTCGGCAGCAGTTTATTTGCTATTGAAATTAAGCCGAAGGACAAAAGGGATGAGGTCTTGATAAAAGAACCGATTGAGACCGGGGTCTTTGGCGGTATGAATATTAAGCTTACTGAGATTAACAATACCGATGCCTGGCTTTTTGGTTTTAAAGGTGGAATAATTGCAAATCATACTTTTTCCATCGGTGGTGGGATTTATGGTCTTGCCCACCATATAACGGTAGAAACTGAATATCCATTAAGGAACTACTACATTGAATTTGGCTACGGTGGGTTGACATTGGAATTGATTCTTGGTTCAAGGAAAATGATTCATCCTGGTGTAAATTTTCTTGTCGGTGGCGGTAGTATATGTTACTGCGATAGGTTTTATGAACCATGGTACAGAGATGTCTTTTTTGTCCTTGAGTCATCGGCTGAGATTACCCTGAATGTAACAAGATGTCTGAGGATAGATTTCGGCGGTTCACACCGGTACATCAATGGCGTTAAACTTTCGGGGATAAGCGACAGGGGTTTGAGCGGTTTTTCAGGCTATATTACACTCAAGTTTGGAAGATTCTGAAAATAAAATCTTGACTTTAACGGCTAATTGAGTATAATGGTTCTGAATTATTGGGGGATCGTCTAATGGTAGGACAGTTGGCTCTGGACCAACCGGTCGGGGTTCAAATCCCTGTCCCCCAGTAATCTAAACTACTGTCTTGAAATTAAGGATTTAACCATTTTGTAAATTTCTGGTTTCTTTCCGGTATAATACCAGGTATAAAAATGGTTGTTGTGGTATAAGGGGTCAGTATTCATATTAAATCCCGTCTTATCAAATTCAACCGTATAGGGAATGGGTGAGAATTCACACAGGTGGGGATGGACGCCAAGGCTATGGCATAGCTCTATTCCATCCACTATTTCTTCATAAGATTGCCCAGGGAGTCCATACAGAAGATAGACATGGAGCTGACTTGATGAAAATCCGGTTTTTTTTAGAATTTCTACCGCATTTAAGAATTCAGCTGTTGTGACTTTATTCCCGGTCTTCTGTTGCACCCCTGGATTTGTCGTTTCAAGGCTGAGATAGATTGTCTTAAAGTTTGCCTTAAACATCAATCGGGCAATTTTTTCATTAATAAACCGACAATGGAGCCCATTGGAACTATGGAGATTCAAATTCAGTCCTCTATTTATTATTTCTCCAAGAAACACAGGAAAGGTTGGATTACAAAGTAATGCGTCATCAAAAAATGCAATATTTTTTGTTTTTGAAGCAAAATTCTCAATTTGTTTAAGTAAAAGTTTAATATCAAAAGTATCGTATTTAGGATATAGGGTTCGTGTTGCACAATAAGTGCAATTGAACGGGCATCCCCTTGAGGTTATTGCAACCCCATAGTTTAGAGATTCGTATAACGAAAAATCGGGTAAGAGATTTTTCGTTTCAACAAATTTTTTTATGTACCCCTTTCCCTGAAGAAATTTGATTAATTCGGTTTCTGCCGGACCCGAAATGATATAATCAGCACCAGCGTTGTTCTCTGCATGTTTTCGGCAAAGGGTAGCATAAAGTCCACCAAGAATAATTGGAATTTTCGGGAAATTTTCCTTTAAGAGTCTTATCGCCTCAAACACACCTAAGTACCAGTAGGTCATTGAAGAGGTGATAAAAATCAGATCGGGTGTTTCTATCTTTTTTATCCTGGCTATGAAAATTTCCCTGGGAATGCCATATCTCTTGTATCTCCTAGGCACATTTTTGTAAACCGTTGGTTTTTCAACAACCTCGCAATGGTATTTTCCCCGACCATAACTATCGGTTCTGGTCTGGGTCTTAAAATAAGGGCTTAGGCGATCCATACAGTCAATAAATTCAATCTCAAAGCCAATTTCTTTTAAAATCCTTGCTACAATCAAAAGTCCCAGGGGTTTGTTCCAGAAGTCAAATGCCTTAAAATCATAGATCCAGGGATTAACTAAAAGTGCCCGCATTGCCAATTTTATTCATTGCGTAAATTAAGTCAATGTGCGAGAAGTAAATCATTGACACCTGATTATATTTGTTTATAATCTAATTATGAAAAAAGGTTTTTTGCGAACATACGGTATCGTTGCGCTCCTCATATCAGTAGCGATTGTCGGGGTGCTTGTATATCGGAGCGGTAATGTATATACCAAAAAGGATAGGATGATTAGCACGCCGGTTTCAACCTTAGAAAGGACATACGCCTTAGATTGCCAGATGCGAATTAGAAAGATAGAAGATGCAATTCAAATGTATTATGCCGAGTATGGTAAATATCCGGATATGCTCAGTGATTTAACAGCAATTAAGATTGATGAAACTTATTGCCCGGTCAGTGGCGAGGCATATATATACGACCCCAATAGGGGAACTGTAATATGCCCTAAACATAGAAGATAGCGAGGAGGTAATGAAATTTTTGAGCCGGATTTATATAAAGGTCATTCAGCTATGGTATCTGGTTATTATCCTTTTGACCTTAAACTGTCCGCCTATGGTCTATTCACCCCATGCCCAAAATGAGATTATCAGACCCCTCAATCAAGGTAGTGAAATACATGAAATTGGTGGTGCATTTGCCTATAATAAATGGATTGTAGAAGAAAAACCTGATACTGTATATCTAAAAACTTACCCGAATGAAAGTTTCAGTTTCTTTCATAATGCAAATGCAGAAGGAAAGAGTTTTTGTGGGTTTGGTGGCATTGAACTTATTGGTTTTCCACTTCAATGGTGGAACGGTAATTCCTCGGGCTTCATACTCTGGCTCAAACCACGCTTTGGGTTCCAATATTGTGGAGATGTGACCACTTTTAGACTATGTCTTTTACCCTTAAATTTTTATCTTGCGCTTGAAAATGGGGATTATGGTATTGGCGGTGGACCGTCAATATTTGATTTTTATCAACTTTCCCTTTTGCTTCATAACTATAAACCGACAAAGAACATATACTGGATTGGTCTCAGGAATTCATCAAGTGCCGTGGGGATAGTGGTGGGTGGTGAATTTGGCGCAAGTTCTAACTATCTTTTAAGAGGGGAGTATAGTTATCTCATTAGGACCCCTTATTCACTCCTTATCACGGGAGAAGATTTTGAGTCCATTCGCGGCTCGGTTCATTATGTCACAATCGGTCTCTTCAGGGGGATGCGGTGATTTATTTATTGTAAGGACAGGGATTTATAGAGAATCAGGCAAGGCAGAGCGAAACTATATGGGCAAGGCTCTCTAAGTTGTCAATGAATAGTTTAAAGAATTCTGAACTTGGGAAGATGCTTGATAAAAGCTTTGCTGCTAAAGGAGCAGACTCTTCAGGAGGAAGACAGTAATGCATCTTTAAAAACTGAGAGCGGTACCTTTTTATCTCCTCTTTTACATTCTTATTTCTGATAATCACATCACCAATGAATTCGGCAAGGGGACCGAAATCATTTTCCTTCATTCCGAACCTTGTCATCTCCTGGACACCCATTCTTATGCCACTTGCCGAAAGAAAACTCTCGTCGTCAGGCAGTGCCTGATAATTGGTGATGATATTGTTATCCTCAAGCCGCCGGGCAAGTTCGTTTCCAGTACCATATTTTTTAATCCTAATTACAACCTGGTGCGTCTCGGTGAAGCCTTCTCTTTCATCACCTTCAACATCAATGCCACAATCCTTTAATGCCCGGGCAAATGCCTTGGCATTCTTCTGAACCTGAGCTTGATACTCTTTCTTAAATGCATTCATCTCATATGTCGCCATTAATAGTGCTAAAAGCGTCCCAAGGTGGTGATTGCTTGTCGAACCAGGGAATGCCCGACTCTTTATCTCTGTCCATAGTTTTGATAGGGGAGAGTCTTTGGTAATGGTCGAGGCGATGACACCCCGCTGGGGTCCAAAGAATGTCTTGTGGGTACTGCCCGTTACAATGTCTGCACCTTCTTTAAAAGGCTCCTGAAACGCACCGTAAAGTCCGAGCACATGTGCCATATCATACATTAATACCGGCCTGGGATTAAGGTCTTTGACAATATTATAGACGAATTCGACGGGCTCTTTATGCAGAAACATACTCTTACCGAAGACGATAAGTTCTGGTTTTTCCTTTTTTAAGATTTCAGCGATTCCATTTAAATCCGCCTTGTGCATACAGTCAGAACAAACCGGAAAGTTTATCACCCGTTCTTTCTGGGTTTTCGGGTCTTCTTCAACATAATTAAATAAGGCACCCATTGGCTGGGAACTCAAGTGCCCACCTTTGTTCAGGTCATTATTCATAACCAATTTCAGGCGTCTGAATGGCTCATCGGCCCTGCGGTCCCGATTGATAAATTTTACCATTGCCTTGAATACCACTTCATTTGCCATCTGTCCGCTTATCGGTCTTAGTTCAATACTGGGACAATCAAAATACTCAGCCATTTCTTTGCGCAATTCTTCTTCTATGTCCCGGATAAAATCGGTTCCCTGATAAAAGTATACTTCTTCGCCCTTCATCGTTCGGTGTTCTGCATACCTGCCAGCCGGATCTGAGATTTCACAGAGCTTAACCAAGAGACTGGGGGTGGTCTCAGATGGTATTAGATTAAAACATTCGCGCTGCCGCCAGATGTTATTATTTATTATTTTTTCTGCCAAAATTTCTATTTTTTCTTTTAATGTAGCCAATTATTCTCCCATTGAAAAACAGCTAACAAATTTAGTTCTAATATTCAGTAGCAATTTATTATAAGTTTTCATTCTTTCTTCTTTGTCTCAAGGTAGGTGCCGATAAGAAAACCCAAGACGATCAGAAAAAGAATCAGAATTGTGCGCCAGAAGCCGAAACATGCAAGGAATATCCCGATAATACCGGCAATTATTGCTCCGACTATACCTTTATTCATCTTACCCATAACACTATATTTTATCCAGATTTTATAAGGTGTCAATACAATAAAAATCATCCAAAGAGCGAGGGGGCTGTCTTCAAAATAGTTTGATAGCGGAACGGATATTCTGTTTTAAGATTAATAACACCACAGGGTGGACTTTTTGAGTTCGGACAAAAACGGAGACAATCACCGGAGCAATCAATGGGTATAAATTTGTTCTTCTCAATACGGATATGAACTGGATTTCTCCTTGAGCCCTCACAGGTTGGAATACCATTAGAATCATATTCTCTTCCCAGTTCCTGACAGACTGCATAGGTGAGTCCTTTTTCTTCTACCTTATTTTTAAACCACCTGTGGAATTTCTTCCTGGTGTCTATATCTACCATAAACCGTTTCCTGATAGAATCCGGATGATAATTATAATATTCAATTACCCTTTTGATCCGGTCCTTAAACTTTGTTCTCTTTAAACTCAAAAGGAGGTTTTCCATTGAGATTTTGTTGAAATATCCGGTTGAGGCAATAATATGTTTTACCCCGGCATTTTTGATCCTTTCAATCAACCAAAATAGGTCCGCCGGCTCAATAATCCCAAGAATTGTGGGGTCTGTGCGGCAGACAACCTCAATACCAAGATCAATCAAAAATTTCATTGCACCGAGACGCTCCTTAATCTTTGAGGCATTGGGACTAGTGATTACCTGCTTTTGGGGTGTCGTTTCTACGGTCATCTCCAAAAACCAGTATGGATAATTGATGAGTTCTGGAATTTCTTTAATCAATTCCCTAACTCCTTCAGCACATTTTGTGACCACGCGAAAACTTAATCTATATGAAATAATAATCCTGATAATCTGAAAGGTTAGTTTTCTAATTTCAGAAATAGGCTGTAAGGGATCAGTAATCTGACTTAAATATAAGGGAAAGACAATCCTTAAGTTTTGTATTTCCATATTCAACTTATTGGGTAGATTTTGGTAAATTTTAATCTTATTTGGTTCAGACCACACATACGCCCGGGCATAGCATATCGGACAGGCGAATATACAACCTCCGGAATTGGTGAGCGAAACAAGGGAGGTATGGGGACATTTTCTATTTTCTAATGAATAAGGAAAATCGTGGATTACCCTGCCCGATAGGTGTTTTATTTCAATTTCCATATTTCAATATTATCAAATTTAGAGTTTTTTGCAATATCTTTCTGTTGACTTTTCGTCAAATGTTGTGTATTATTATTCAATGCTTGTTATCTTTTTTTTAAGCGCAATTTTAATAAAGGCACAGGACCCACTGGGAAACGATGTCTCTGGTGACCATCAATTTGGCGAGGTAGATGAATTTTTAAAAAAGCCAATTGTGGTGCGTGTTTTTGACAAAGACAAAAAACCAAAGGTGAATGCCCAGGTTATTTTTTCTGTTTTATCTGAACCCGAAGAAAATATCATATCTAAAAAATTTATGGAGCTGGAACAGGAAACAACAAAAACGGACCGCGATGGCTACGCAAAAACCCGCGTTAAATTAGGTGGTACAAAGGGTACTTATTATATAATTGCAAAATGCGAAAACGAAAGTCTGGTCTTCACTCAAATTGGGCTTGAAAAGAACTTTTTTTTATTTGTCATTTTTTCAATTATTGGTGGTCTCGGACTTTTCATCTTTGGTTTAAACTATGGGAGTAAGGGTCTGGTTCGCATGTTGGGTTCAAAAATGCGTGATATTCTCTTTACCTTTACCAGGAATAGGGTTGTTGCATTATTTACCGGTATCCTTGTTACAATAATACTCGGTTCAAGCACTGCCGCATCCGTTCTTTTAGTTCGTTTCGCCTCACTGGGGATAATTAGCCTGACACCGGCTCTCGGAGTAATGCTGGGTGCAGACATTGGAACGACAATTGCCGTTCAATTACTTGCCTTTAAAATATTGGACTATGCCCTTTTGATTATTGCGGTGGGTGTCTTTTTAAGACTTCTATTTCCGACATTAAGAAACATCGCACAGTTTATCTTTGGTATCGGACTCTTATTTTTTTCTCTAAAGATTATGTCCGGACCGGTTAGTAGTTTAAAATATTTTCCAGGTTTAATTTCAGCCATCAATTATCTCAGCACTGTGCCCCTGATTGGTGTCTTGCTCGGTGCACTTTTTGCCTTTATTTTGCACTCCAGTGCTGCCGTGATTGGCGTGATTCTTGTGCTGGCATTTGAATCTCTAATTCCTTTGCCTTCAGCGATATCAATAGTTCTTGGGGCTAATCTTGGAACGACATTTACTACACTATTTATTTCTGATACTACAAGTGGAAAGCGCGTTGCCTCGGGTAATTTTTTCTTTAAAATTATTGCCGTTTTAATATTCTTACCAATACTGAATTATGTGACCAAAATATTAGGAATTATCGGCGGTGATGTTGCTCGGCAGATTGCCAACTTTCATACAATCTTTAATATCTGTATTGCCTTGCTCTTTTTACCTGTTCTTGAACCGATATCCCGGATTCTGGAAAAACTGATTGCGGAAACGAGAGAAGAGATTATGCGCATAAAGCGACTTGACCCCGCCTTTCTTGCGACACCGGCGATTGCCCTTGGTCAAGCAACAAAGGAAATTCTACTTATGGCGGATACTACAATTAAAATGCTGGAGGATTCACTGGTCGTGTTCAAAAATAAGGATATTGCCTTGAGAAAAAAGATTATGCAGACCGACGATGAAGTTGATAAATTTGAAGAACTTATTACTCCTTATATCTCAAAAATTGAACACGATGATATGGATGAAAAGACAGGAAAGATGCAAAGAGTCCTGCTAACTGTTGTTACTGAACTTGAGCATATCGGTGATATAATCTCCAAGAGTCTGATGGATTATGCAAAAAAACAAATTGATGGAGGTCTGGTTTTTTCCCAGGAGGGGGTTAATGAGATAACTGAGTTCCACCAATTTGTTTTGACAACATTGAGGATGGCAGTAAATAGCCTGGCAACACACAACCAGGAACTTGCTGCAAAAACAGCGGAAAGACGGGAAATGGGGCTTGAGGCTGTTAAAAGATATGAAACCAATCATTTACTGAGGTTGAGCAGGGGGTTAAAAGAAACCATTGAGACCTCAACAATCCATCTTGATATCTTAAGTGACCTTGAGCGGATAAACTTCCACGCTTCAGAGATCGGTAAGGCGCTATTATGAAAAGACACCAACTATTCTTCAGCGTTCTTTTACTGATTCTTGTGGGAATGTTCTTTATAATCATTATAAAAAGCAGTCAGAATGCAGTGCTGGAACTGTTTAAAAAGGAGGCCCGTGCTTTCCTTACGGTGGTAGCCCTCAGCCAGGAGAATTCCCTATTTGCTGAGGCAAACCTGGAAGGAATGATTATTGATAATCTCATAAATCTGATAAATGCTCTAAATGACATCGGTATTTCCCGTAATAACCTTGAACAATTTTGCAAGAATTTTAATTTAAAATCAATGGTTGTTTTAAATTCCCGGACAAAAGGGATTGTTGCCCAGTCTGGCGACCCAATAGAACTTGTAATAAAAAAGACCATCCCCGAAGATAAAATGTCATTCCACTATTTTACTTTTAGAGATGAAAAATTTATTCGTTTTATCTATAAAATTAAAAACTACCTGATTCAGATTGAAATTTCCGCGGATGTAGTCAGAAAGTTCAGTCAGGAATTTGGAATCAGCAGAATTCTTAATGAATTAAGCGCAAGTCCTGCCGTTAAATATTTGGCACTTCAGGATACAAAAGGAATTATCCTCGCCTCACCCGGTGTAAAACAATTGACCAGAATTGAAAGTGATACATCTCTAATGAAGGTTATAGCAGAAAAGACGGAATTGATAAGAATTGCTGATTTTGAAGGAGAAAAAATTCTTGAAATTGCTGAACCCTTTGTTGTTGATGGAAAAACACTCGGTATTTTCCGTATCGGGATGAACTTAAATCTATACTATAATTATATTAGGACAAGCAATATTCAACTCTTTTCTATCTTTGCTATTTTATCCTTCACAATTCTCTTGTTGATTTTTCTTTATCTGAGATACGAAAGAACGTTTAATCTGACTGAGTTATTTTCAGGAATTCTCGGTACAATAGAGGAAGGTGTTCTCTTTATCGATAGAAAGAAGAGAATTACCGGTGTAAATAGGAGATTCTGCAGTTTTGTTGGCACGAGCGAATCAAAGGTCCGGCAAAAAAATTATAAAGAGATTTTTGCTGATGATCCGTTTTCCATAGAAGATACCCTGCGCGATGGTACGACTATCGAAGAAGAGAAGAACCTCTTTGGGAAAATCTTGAGTTTCACAACCTATCCTGTCTTTGATTCAAAAAAGGAAATTACCGGTGTCATCACAATAGTCCGTGATATGACGCAAATCAGGGAAATTGAAAAAGAAAAAAGAGAAAGAGAGCATCTCCAATTTCTTGGTAATCTCGTTGCAAACTTTGCCCACGAAATAAAAAACCCATTGAACGGTTTGGCGATTGCGGTTCAGCGATTAAACAAAGAGTTCTCTTTTGAAGATCCGGAATATCGGTTGCTTATTTCTATCTTGGATAAAGAAATAGATTCATTGAATCGGGTGGTAAATGATTTCTTGAGTCTGGTGAGGCCTGTCATTAAAGAAAAGTGTATCTTCAATCTGAGTCAATTAATAAAGGATATTACTTTATTTATTCGGGAGCAGGCGCGAAAAAAAGGTGTAACAATAAGGGAGAATATTGAAGAAAATATAGAATTTTTAGGTAATGAGGGTGAAATCAAAAGGGCGGTTCTGAACATTATCTTAAATGCAATGGAGGCGGTCCCGGAAATGACCGGTGAGATTAAAGTGAGTTTGAGAAAGGAAAAAAAGGGATTATTGATAGAAATTAAAGATAACGGTCCGGGTATCCCGCCGGAAATTCAAAAAAGAATCTTTGAACCATATTTTACAACTCGTACGGGCGGCACGGGTCTGGGACTTTATATTGCCCACAGAATAATAAAAGACCACGATGGGATTATCATGGTTGGAAGCACTCCCGAGCAAGGCTCGACATTCACAATCAATCTGCCCTGCAGAGATTGATTCTTTGATAGATTGACTTTTCCGAAATTATATGTAGAATTATAATGGCTAACAAAGGAGCCCAATGCTGAATAAAAAAGAAATGAAAGAACTAATTGAATTAGCGTTAAGGGTCTCGTCTGCTGAACAAACTGAAATAGTCATACATGAATTTGACTCAGCACTAACAAGATTTGCCAATAATTATATACATCAAAATGTGTATGAAGGTAACACGGTTGTCTCGGTAAGAGCCATATTTGGAAAGAAAATCGGCGCCGCAAGCACCAATTCCCTTTTACCACAAAAGATAAAAGAGACTGTAAAATGGGCAGAACGGATAGCACGATACCAGGTGGAAAACACCAAGTTTGTGTCTTTGATTAAAACTTTACCTAAACAATACCATCCGGTTTCTCCCCGTGTAAGATATTATGCATCAATAACTCCCCAGAAAAGGGCGGAGGCTGTAAGAGATATCATTGAGGTGGCGAAGAAACATGGGCTTACTGCCTTTGGTTCGGTATCAAATGGTTGGTCAACCATTACTATTGGCAATTCACTGGGGACATTTGCCTATTATAAATCCGGTGATGTCTTCTGTAATATCGTTATGTCGGGTAAAGATTCTACTGGTTATGTCCAGGCTGGTGCAAAAAGTTTAAATGAGTTAAACTTTGTCAAACTCGCCGAGGTTGCTGCAAAGAAGGCAATCAAATCAGCCGATCCAATAGAGATTGAACCGAAGAGTTATACAACTATCTTTGAACCACTGGCGGTGGCCGATTTTATGGATTACCTTGCGGTCTATGCCTTTAACGGAAAAGCATTTGAAGAAGGACGTTCTTACCTCGCGGGACGACTCGGAACCAAGATTGTTGATGAACGAATAACTATTGTTGATGACCCTTTCAATATAAAGGGTTTCCCGTTTCCATTTGACTTTGAGGGAATTCCTAAAAATAAATTGGTTCTAATTGAAAAGGGCGTTGCCCAAAATGTTGTCTATGATTCCTTAACTGCGGCTTCGGTTGGCAAGAAGACAACCGGACACGCACTCACCTATCCAAACCCATTCGGTCCTATTCCTTTGCATCTGGTAATGAACAGGGGAGATACGGAAATAGATGATATAATTTCAAATACAAAAAAGGGGATTTTAGTGACGCGACTCCATTATACAAATGTTATTGACCCCTATCGAATTGTCTTTACTGGTATGACCAGGGATGGCACATTTCTCATTGAGGATGGTACAATAACTAAGGGAATAAAAAATCTCCGATTTACCGAGAATTTATTTGAGGTCCTGAATCGGGTTGAATCAATATCTAAGAATCTGGAACTGGTTGCCCGGGAACCCGGCTATGGTAGCCGTTTCAGCCAGGGAACAATTGTCCCCACCATCAAAATTAGAGATTTTACCTTTACCAGTAAAACCCAGTACTAAAACCGACTGCTAAAGGGAATGCACTATATTAAGTTGTTAAGGCCTGAACAATGGATTAAGAATGTCTTCCTTTTCGCCGGGCTTGTCTTCAGCCGCGAATTCAAAAATCCAGTAAGTATCTATACAAGTATCTTATCTTTCTTTATCTTCTGTCTTTTAAGTAGCAGTGGTTATATTCTCAACGATATTCTTGATTACAAGGTTGACCGGATGTTACCGGCGAAGTCAAAAAGGCCGCTCGCCTCAGGAAAAGTGACGCCAGTTACTGCATTTTATTATTTTCTGGGAGTATGTGCTACAGGAATTATTCTTGCTACAAAAATAAATACCAATTTCTTTTATATCAGCATTCTCTATCTCATATCATCATTCCTCTATAGTCTTGGTGTAAAATATCTGGTGATTCTTGATGTTTTTTTTGTCGCAATTGGCTATGTCCTGAGGGCAGTGGCTGGAGCAATTGCAATAAATGTTCAGATATCATCTTGGCTCGTTGTATGCACTTTTTTACTTGCCCTGTTTATTGTCTTAACAAAAAGAAAGGCAGAACTTATAACCTTGGGCGAAAGTGCCTCCAATCACCGTTATGTGCTTGCTCATTATTCGGTAGGATTATTAAATCAATTGTGCACAATTTCCACTACTGCCTGCATTGTTTCTTATTGTATCTATACCATTTCTCCGGAGACTACCACAAAATTCCATACCCGAAATTTAATGTTTACAATCCCTTTTGTGATATATGGCTTATTTCGTTATCTATATCTCGTTGAAAGAAAATCCGGATTAGAAATGCCAAGCCGGGCAATAATCTCCGATATACCATTGTTGCTATCCGTTATTCTGTGGGGTGTGATAAGCATAATAATTTTAATGTAGCAAAAATTTAAATGTTGATTTTTTATCTATTGAATTGCGGTGGGTAGGTAAATAATTCCCCATATTGTTTCTGACAAACCGTCCATCCTTCAATACGGTGATAGATATTCAATTCACCACTTCTTTAACTCGGCAACCGAGGGTGAAAAGGATTAGATTGCTGTTAGATTTTCCCGAAAGAATGGGATTGTATCAGGGGGGTATAATAGCTATGTTTCCAGCAGCACTATGGTTGAGAATGTCGCATTTCTGGTCATTATATGGCAAATATTTAATCAGGGAACAGGCAAAGTATAAAAACGGTGCCGAATCCGGGTGGTCTGAAAATCTGGATTCAATAAGTGAATTTCCAAAAAGGAATAAGCGGGAGACGGGATTTGAACCCGCGACCCTCACCTTGGCAAGGTGATGCTCCACCACTGAGCTACTCCCGCAGGTTTATTAAATCAATTATATCCAAAAAAACAAAGGAGTCAATAGATTACATCGAATCCTAAACATTTCAAGACATTTAAAAGTTCAACAGCCGGATTCGGAGGTTCAAATTTTACCTGATGACTACCAAATTCGTGACGAACGGGGTAGTTTCTGCGGAGAGATTCAAAAAGGGTAGATATTTTAGTTTGGTCTATTTTTAGAATTTTGCGCATTATGCGGTCGTCATTTAACGGATTATATGCCTTGAAGATCGCCTCGGATAAGACTTCCCATCTATTGCGATAACCGTCCTTGACAGTTACTTTTATTTTCGCGGGCGATAAAATTTGACTTACTGAGATCCTTTCTTTTCGGTTTAGTAATTGACATAATCTTTTGTAGACCATCATCGTACCCCGCAATTTGCCTTCAATAGAGTAACCAGCAATGTGCGGGGTAGCGATATCAGCGACCTTTAATAAATCAGTATTTATATTTGGTTCATTCTCCCAGACATCAAGGATTAGTCCGCCTAATTTCCCTGTAAATCTTAAGAGTGCCTTTTCATCAATCACACTGCCCCTTGCTGTATTAATAAGGATAGTGCCGGGGTTTAACTTTTTTAGAAATTCTTCATCTACCATATGATAGGTTTTGTATTTCCCTGTAAATGTTAAAGGAACATGGAGTGTGATAATATCCGCCTCTTTTGGATTTATTAATGAAATAAATTTTTTGTCCTTTGTTCGGTTAAATTTTGGTGGGTCGTTTAGCAAGAATTTTATTCCCAGGCATGTACATATCCGGGCGACCCGCTTTCCCACATTACCAACGCCAATTATGCCGATGGTCTTTTTATCCATGCAAAAATTCTTTTTTTGTGAAAGGATAATAAGTGCGGCAAGGACATATTCCGCAACCGAATTGGCATTACAGCCCGGGGCATAGACTAATTTTATACCGTTTTTACGTAGATAATTTCGGTCGATATGGTCAATGCCGCTGGTCACTGAGCCGACAAATTTTATTCTTGTATTTTTGAGCAAATTGCTATTTACCTTGACCACACTCCGCACTAAAAGGACATCAAATTCTTTTATATTTTGGGGGATGATTTGTGAGGCGGGTATGGTAGTAATTTCTCCTAAGCTGGAGAAGACCTCTCGGACATAAGTAATTTCTTCATCAGCGATGATTTTCAATCTTTTCATCCGAAATTATTATATGCGGATTGAAATAAAATTCAAGCATATACGATTATTGACTCCATTCTATCTTTGGATATAATTTCAATATGGGAATTAAGTGCCGAAGGTATAATGTGGCAATATTGGGATTCGGCAGGGTTGCTGGGGCATTTTTGCGCCATTATTTAAATATCAGAAAAAAAATTTTACAAGAACACAACTTTGATTTGAATTTTATTGGAATCTGTGATTCTTCAAGTTTTATTGTGGATAAAAATTTGGCAATTCAAAAATTACTCAATCAGAAGCTTAAAGGTATCCGGCTGGGGTATACAACCCCAATACCCTTGAAACAACTTTGGATGGCACTCAAAAAAGAGAAGTTGGATATTATTATTGATGCCCTCCCCGGTTCAAGGTTTGATGCCGGGATGAGTTATCCGTTACTAATTGAGGCATTGAAGATGAAGATCAATTTAATTCTTGCCAATAAGTCCCCGCTTGTCTTTAAAGGAAGTGAGATTCTAAAAATTGCCGAGGAAAAGGGGTGTTATCTTGGAATTAGCGCCACAGTTGGTGGTGCCATACCCACATGTGGGATTGTACTCAATGAATTGATCGGGGCTGAAATATATAAGGTTCGTGGGGTTTTAAACGGAACGAGCAATTTTGTCCTTGATAAAATCATGTTTGAATCCAAATCTAAATTATCAGCAATAAGGGAAGCAGTTAATCTTGGAATAGCCGAACCCGACTACCGTTTTGACCTTGAGGGTCTGGATACCTGTTACAAGATGATTATCCTTGGACTTCTGATCACCAAACGGTGCATGAATTCCAATTCAGTCAGATGTTGTGGTATTCTAAATATGGAAGAAAAAGAAATTTTGACAAGCGTGCGCCGGGGTAAGGTAGTTCGTCTTATCGGCAATCTGAGTATAAAAAACAAAAACCCTTTGATTACAGTTGCACCTGAAATTCTCGATAAGAATGACCCATTGTATGGTGTCAGTGGAGCAAATAAGGGTGTTACTTTCTATACGAAATATATGGGTGAGTTCACGGTAATTGGTGGGGCATCAGGTTTAAACTCAATTGCGGCAACCATAATGAAGGATATTATTAATCTTGACAGATTCTGTCAAAGGCAAAAATGAAGATAATCGGCATTACCGATATTCACGGTCGGGCAAATATTCCCAAGGCCGTTGCACAGGCACTGGCTGAAACTGACTTAATACTCATTGCCGGTGATATAACTAATTTTGGCGGAAAAGAGGAAACAAAAATAGTAATGAATGCAATGAGAAATTTTAATGAAAAAATTCTTGCGGTTCCGGGGAATTGTGACCATCAGGAGGTGATTGAGGAATTAAAATCCGAAGGGATAAATCTTCACGGTGAGATAAGAAGAATAGATACTATGGTAGTTTTTGGAATAGGTGGAAGTGGTTACACGCCATTCAATACACCCCAGGAGTATTCTGATTCTGAAATAGAAAGGATACTTGAAATATTTAAAAAAGAGAAGACCGATTCAATCAAAATACTCGTTAGCCACTCACCGCCGCTGGGGACATCAACCGACCGCACAATGCTCGGGATACATGCAGGTAATGGTGTAATTCGTAAATTCATAACTGATTATCAGCCTGACCTCTGTCTTTGCGGACATATCCACGAGGCAAGGGGAACGGACAAAATTGGCAAGACAATCATCATCAACCCAGGACCATTTCCAAAATTCTATGTTGAAATTGAAATAACGGATAAAATTCATTTTTCGCTCAAGGCATAGGTAATATTCGGAAGTGCTATTGACATTCCTTTATTTTTCTATATAATTTTGCTATGTGTGGAATAGTAGGGTATGTTGGCCCGCGGGATATTACAAGTGTTCTATTAGGGAGTCTATGGCGTTTGGAATATCGCGGTTATGACTCAAGTGGGATTGCAGTTATAAATGATGATGAACTCGTCATCCGGAAGGTTCCGGGTAAGTTGAGTGAACTACAGGAGTTACTCAAGAGAGAACCGATAGCGGGTAGCACAGGAATTGGCCATACCCGCTGGGCAACCCACGGTAATCCAAGTGAGGAAAATACACATCCTTTAGTTGATTGTAATTATGAACTGGCGCTGGTTGTAAATGGAATTATAGAAAACTTTCATCTGTTAAAAGATGAACTTGAGGCCCGGGGGCATCTCTTTCGTTCCTTTACCGACTCTGAGGTAATCGTGCATCTTATTGAAGAAAATTTGAAAGGCGGTCTCTATGATGCAGTTTGTAAAACCGTACCGAAGTTGAAGGGAAATTATGCATTTGCGGTTATTTATACCAAGGAGCCCGGCCACATCGTCTGCGCCCGCCATGATGCACCGCTTATTTTGAGCATAGATCATAATGAAGCGGCGGTGGCGAGCGATGTTTCAGGGGTGATTGCAATCTTTGACCGAATTATTGATTTACCCAACGACACAATTGCGGTCATTTCTCCGGGTGATTACTTCATTAGCGATTTTAATAAAAATGAAATCAAGATTGAGCCGCGGAAGGTCTTAATTAAAGTGAGGGATATTGAAAAGGAGAATTTCCCGCATTTTATGCTCAAGGAGATATTTGAGCAACCCCGCATTCTGCAACAAATTATTAATGTGCGAATCGATAATAACAAGATTAATCTGGGCGATGAATTAAACTTTACAGACTATGAATTGTTAAAAATATCAAGAATCTATATCCAGGCTTGCGGAACTTCCTGGCATGCGGGTGTCGTGGGTAAATATCTCCTTGAGCGATTCGCCCGAATTAGCACCGAGGTTGATATTTCAAGTGAGTTCCGGTATCGCGATACGGTGCTGGATGGAAATACAATGGTAATGGCGATAAGTCAGTCAGGTGAAACTGCGGATACCATTGCTGGATTGCGCGAGGCAAAGGCAAGGTTTCTTAAGGTTCTTTCGCTGGTCAATGTCCCACATTCAAGTATCTACCGGGAGTCGGATGGAGTAATTGGGATACTCGCCGGTCCGGAAATCGGTGTTGCCTCAACCAAGGCATATACCGCTCAACTTTTAAACCTTTACCTTTTAAGTCTCTATCTGGGAAAACTCAGAAACTTCATGACTGAAGATGAGGTAAATTCTCACCTGGCCGAGATTAAGAAAATTCCCAAGATGGTGGAGGCGATTTTGAACAAACAGGACGAGATTAGAAAGATTGCGGCGAAATATTACAATTCACGCGATTTTCTCTTTTTGGGAAGGGGAATAAATTACCCAACTGCTCTGGAAGGGGCTTTGAAATTAAAAGAAATTTCCTACATACATGCAACGGGCTATGCAGCGGGTGAGATGAAACACGGTCCAATTGCCTTGATTGATGAGAATATGCCGGTAGTCTGCATCAATCCAAAGGCCGGTGTATATGAGAAGATGCTGAACAATATTCAGGAGGTCGTTGCCCGCAAGGGTCAGGTCATTGCCATCGTCACGGAGGACGATACCGCAACCAGGGCAATCAGTGATTATGTAATAGAAATTCCTGAATGTAAAGAATATCTTTCACCAATTCTTGCGGTTATTCCCTTGCAACTTCTTGCTTACTTTATTGCCACCTTCAAGGGACTGGATGTGGACCGCCCGAGAAATCTGGCAAAGAGTGTGACAGTTGAATAAAGGGATAAGGCTTGACCATTTGATAAACCAGCAGAATTTGGTCGCAAGGCGCGTAAGAATTGTGGGGTATAAAAAGGTGGTCAAACATATCGCCGGTATTGATGTATCTGCGAAAAATAACATGCTCTTTTGCTGTATTGCACTATTTAACTTTCCGGAATTAAAAGATAAGGAGTTTGCTTATGCCTATAAAAATGGAGTCTTCCCCTATATACCAAATTTTCTGGCATTTAGGGAATTACCGGTTATACTTAAGGCATACAAGAATTTGACCATTGAGCCGGACCTCATACTCGTTGATGGTCAGGGAATTGCCCATCCCCGTTACTGTGGAGTTGCCACTCATTTGGGGGTAATCCTGAATAAACCCACCATCGGGTGTGCAAAATCACATCTTTTCGGAGAGTTTACAATGCCCGGTAAAAATAGGGGAGACTTTTCTCCAATTAAGCGGCATAATAAGAAAATTGGTATTGTCCTGCGGACCAAGGATAATGTGAAACCGCTCTTCGTCTCTCCGGGTAATCTTGTTAACTTAAAAGATTGCCGAAAATATGTTCTCGCGACTACCCTTGGTTATCGCATCCCGGAACCAATAAGACAGGCCCATATAAGGGCAAATAAATACGCACTTGGTAAAGTATTAAAGCTTTAGGAGGTGCAAAATGTCGGAGGTAAGAAGGGACATTGTAACCGATACCTGGGTGATCATTGATACGGAAAACGATGAAATTCCTAAGGTGAGCGTGGAATTTCCGGATGGCGAAGCGCCCTGTCCATTCTGTGCCGGTAATGAAGATAAAACACCAAAGGAGATACTTGCCTTCAGGGATAATACCCAACCCAATACCCCGGGCTGGAAGGTGAGGGTTGTGCCCAATATCAATCCTATACTCCGGGTAGAGGGTGAACTTGAAAAATTTGGTGTTGGTGTCTATGATATGGTAACCGGAACCGGCGCCAATGAGGTTATTATTGAATCACCCCAACATATTACAAATATTGGTGATTTACCGGCTGAACAGATAGCACTCATCCTGGAAGCATATAAGCTACGCATTGAAGACCTGCACAATGACAAAAGAATCAGATATGTATTGATATTTAAAAATTATGGTCGGCTTGCTGGTGCATCCACAATCAGTCATACTCATTCCGACCTGATTGCCCTGCCCGCTACCCCCAATCGTGTAAAACAGAAATTGAACGGTGCTTATGAATATTACAGATATAAAGAGCGTTGCCTGTTCTGTGATATCATTCAACAGGAGATTGAGATGGGTGACCGGCTCGTTTTACAGACAGAGAAGTTCGTCGCATTTGCCCCTTATGCCTCAAGACTCCCTGGTGAAATATTGATTATCCCAAAGCGCCATTCGTTCAGTTTTAAATTTATTAATACGGAAGAGATAACCGAACTCGGTTCGGTCTTAAAGAGAATCTGTAATGCGGTGCGCAAGGCACTATTTGATCCACCATATAATTTAATCCTTACCGATTCACCAAATCTTTTGCCCCGCGCCGACTACTGGAAGACGATAGAGCAGGACTTCCACTGGCATCTGGAACTTATCCCACGCCTTTATCGAACCACCGGTTTTGAACTGGGAACCGGTTTTTATATCAACCGATTATCTCCCGAGAAAGCGGCAAGTATCTTGAGGATGAGCCTTTAAAAATTATGCTCAAGTCGGTAATATTTGACCTTGATAATACCCTGGTTGATTTTATGGCAATGAAGGAGGCGGCGGTAGACGCCGCGGTGACCGCAATGATCGATGCCGGATTGAAGATGAATAAGGACGAGGCGAAAAAGAAGATCTTTGAGATTTACAATGAGGTTGGGATTGAAGACCAGACCGTCTTTGATAAATTCTTAACCCGGGAATTGGGTAGGATTGACTATAGAATTCATGCGGCCGGGATTGTGGGTTATCGCCGGGCAAGGGAGGCGGCACTTGTGTTATATCCCCATGTCAATTATACACTTACCGAACTCATAAAGAAGGGATTGAAACTTGGTGTTGTCAGCGATGCCCCAAGGCTTCAGGCCTGGTTAAGACTATGTCAACTGAATCTTCACCATATCTTTGATGAGGTCGTTACATTTGAGGATACCTATAAGAGAAAACCTGATGAGGCACCATTTAAGGCAATCCTGGAAAGGCTCAAGGTAAAGCCCTATGAGGCAATCATGGTCGGCGACTGGGCGGAGCGTGATATTGTCGGTGCCAAACTATTAGGGATGAAGACCGTCTTTGCTCGTTATGGCGATACCTTTGGCACAAAAAATTCGGGTGCCGACTATGAGATTGATGATATAATCCAACTCCTGGAGATTGTAGACAAAATAACCGGTCGCCAATAACTAAGTAATGCCAATAAATGAGATTCTTTATTCTCTTATTTCTATCTTTTAATCTTTTTAGTCAGACTCCCCCGAACTATAAAAACGAGAAGAAAATACCGGATAAGGAAACAATTTTGTATGAGACCTATGACAACGGTAAGACTGGCACAATCAAAATTTCTCTTAACAAAGATACAATTGGCTACAGAATTACATATAGTTCTGACCGTTTTATTGAAGTAATACTTGATACATCTAATCTACAGACTCTCTATTTAAACAAATTTGTTGAAGGAAAATGGGAGCTGACAATAAATAGAAAGGGGATGCTATTTGAAGTGAATTATAAAAATAATAAACGAACTTACAAGGAGGAGCCAGTTTTTGACCGGCATACCCTTGACTTTGTCCTGAGGGGATTTGAGTATTATCTTGGCTTTCAAAAGAGAATCCGGCTCAATGTCCCTGAATTTATGGTCGTAAATGCGGATATAAAGGTTATCGGCGAGGAGTACGTTTTGGTACCCATCGGTGAAATAGCATGCTGGAAGATAGAGATGCATCCGCGTATCATCTTTATAAAAAAAAGATTTTTTTTCTGGATTGAAAAGGAATATCCCCACCGTTTTGTGAAATATCAGGATTCAGAAGGTAAAAATCAGATTATATTAAAGGAATATAACATAAATTAAATATTTAACCGACCTGAATTCTTTTTATATCGTTGGTGATTGCCTCTTTTAAAGATTTGTCATCGGGAAATTCTTTGATTGCCCTGAGCCGTCTTAAAAACTTTACCGTTACCTTTTGGTCATAAAGATTTCCCGAAAAATCTATAATATATACTTCAATTGTGCGATGAGATAGAAACATCGCACCCTTATAGCCTTTATTATCAATATCTAATTTAACCTCATAGACTCCATCAAGTGGCAACAATTTCTCTCTATCCACACTTATATTAATCGTCGGAAAGCCCAGTTTTCTTCCCTTACCTTTACCCTTTATTATACAACCGGTTATGGAATATTCCCTGCCCAAAAGACGGTTTGCTGATGGGATATGTCCCAAAAGTAATAATTCTCTAATCCGCGTGCTTGATATTATTCCATTGGCGTCCTTTATCGTAGGGACAATTTCAACAGCAAATCTTCTCCTTGCGAGTTCCTTTAGCATATGTACATCACCAGTTCGGTCCTTTCCGAAATGAAAATTTTCTCCTACCACCACAATATCTGGTTTTATGTCCCTTGCCAGTAAATCAACAAATTCCTCGGGAGAGATAAGGGAGAAATTTTCATCAAATTTGAAATAATAGATAAAGTCTATGCCCAATGATTTTATAATCTCTTCTTTTTCCTCTTTTGTGGTCAGAAAAATAATTTCGTTGTGTGTTAGAACCGAAACCGGTGGTGGATGGAATGTGATTATTCCAATTCTCTTCATTACCTGCATGTCTTTCAACCTTTTGATAATCTCCTGGTGTCCTTTATGGATTCCATCAAAGTTGCCAAGGGTGCAGACTGAGTTATGAGTAAATGAATCGGGCTGGTTATAGAAGATCTTCATTATCTAAATTTTACCTTTTATTTGTTTGGTAAGTTCTTTTGTGATTTTCTTTCTAATTGCATCCATTTTCTCTCTGGTCTTAATGCCGGCAGCAAGCCGGTGTCCTCCACCATTGAATCTTTGTGCTAACTTATTTACATCAATAATTCCATCGCTCCGGAGGCTTACTCTGGTTCCATTCTCTTCTTCGCGGAAAAAGACCGAGACCCTGACATTATCTATTGCCTGCAGAAACGATATGAAATTTTCTGATTCACCGATGTTTGTATTATACTTTTGGAGCATTTTCCGGGTAAGATACATTATTCCAATACCGTTTTTAATTCTGATCGTTTTTAGGACATCGCTTAATAACAATGTTCCAGCCAGTGTCTTTCGGTTCAATCTTTTTACCAGTTGGGAAGGATTTATCTTGAGTTCCAGCAAATCGGCACAGATACGCAAAGCTGCGGCGGTGGTATTGGGATAGATAAATCCACCAGTTTCGTTATAGATACCACTATAAAATAGCTCAGCAAGACTTTTGTCGATTTTCAGGTTCAATCTTTTAAAGATATTGTACAGAACTTCACAGGTTGAGGAGGCATTTTCATCAATTATGGAAATATCCCCATATTCTTCGTTACTCCGATGATGGTCAATGTTTACAATAGTCCTTTTTGAAATTTCGGGCATACTTTTCAGCATTTCCTCCGGGAAGATTCTCTTTATATCGGCTGAATCAACAGCAATGAGTAGATCAAAATCAGCAATTTTTTTAATAAATCTCGAGTCTTTTAAAAGAAAATTATACTTATCTAAAATTGGTGATGAACAGAAAAGGGCCGGCTCTTTGTTTGTATAATGTCCGACCAATCGAGCGACAATCAGTGCCGAGCAGATTCCATCACAATCTGGGTCAAGGTGCGTTCCAATTACAATCCGTTTACTTCTTTTTATTATCTTTATTAGTTTCTTCAATAAGGCGGTCAATTCTTTCTCCATACTCAAAACTATCATCAAAGGCAAATTTTAATTCGGGAATAAATTTAATCCTAATCCGATGGGCAAGGGTTGTTTTTATAAATCCCTTTGCACCCTGCAGAATTAGCAAGTCATTTTTTCTATCGCCAAGGGTCGTAAAATAGATTGTCGCCTCCTTCAAATCAGGGGTAACAAAAACCTTTGTTATGGTAACAAATCCCAGACGCGGGTCTTTTATCTCCTGACTGATGATAATTGATATTTCTTTGGCAATTAGTGAGGCAACGCGATCTGAGCGCATATTTTATTAAATAAATAGAAACAATTAAATAATATTATTTTATTCATAAAATCTGACACTCCGCATTTAATATTGTAACCGGATGGAAATGTTCAATATATTTAATCAATGCCTTCATTGTAGTATCTACTACACTCTGTTTGTTGCTACAGGTTATGGTAGTTATTTGTGCCCGCTGCCAAAGGTCCAACTCCCCGTATTCGCAGAGAGCAATGTTAAATCTATTTTTTAATTTTTCTTCAAGACTAACTATGACCCTTCTTTTTTCCTTTAAAGATTGGCAATTGTGGATATGAAGGTCAAACTTGCAGATGCCAACAAAAAATTTGTTATCTTTTTTAAGGTCGGGAAACATCTTCTTGTTGCTCGCTCTCTTCTTTTGCTGATTCTTCAACTTTGTAAAACTGGAGTATGTCCCCTTTTTCTAAATCGGTGATATTCTCAATTCCAATACCGCATTCATAGCCAGCGCTTACCTCACGGACATCTTCTTTAAAACGTTTTAATGAAATAACCCTTGAACGGTGTATTTCTTTGCCCCCCCTTAATTGCGAGACAATTGCGTTTCTTATAACCTTGCCGTCTTTTACATAACAACCGGCAATTATACCGACTTTGGGAATATTGTAGACCTCCCTCACCTCTGCCTCGCCGATAAGTATCTCCTGAATCTTCGGTTCAAGTAGACCAACCATCGCCAGACGCAGGTCATCAAGTGCCTCATAGATTAAACGATAGGTTCTTATCTCTACTCCTTCTCTTTCGGCTTTCTCCAGTGCATTTACATCCGGACCAACATGGAAGCCAACACATATTGAATCGGTAACTTCAGCAAGCAATACATCAGAGACACTTATTTTCCCTACCCCTTTGTGTACAATATTGATGCTCACATCTTCCATAGAAAGCTCGCGCAATTTTTCATCAAGGACCTCTAATGAACCGGCAGTATCAGCCTTGAGTATTATCTTTAGTTCCTTTGTCTTGCCGGACTTTATCTGTTCCTGTAAATCAAGGAGTGTAACACGGGCGCGTTTTGTTCGCATCCGCCTGCTTCTTTCGAGAAGTTCTCTTTGATAGGCAAGTTCCCGTGCCTGCCTTTCATCATCAACCACAACAAATACCTCACCTGCCTCAGGGAGACTGTTGAATCCTAAAACCTGAACTGGAGTTGAGGGACCGGCCTCTTCAACTTTTTTTAGATTCTCATTGAGCAATTCCCTCACCCGTCCGAAATGTGCACCACAAACAAAAGGATCGCCCCGGCGCAAAATTCCTTCCTGAACAAGGACGGTACAAACATTACCCCTCCCCGGATCGAGCTTTCCTTCAATAACTACGCCCTTTGCCTTTTTTCGTAAGGGTGCCCTTAGATTCAACTCTTCAGCCTTTACCAAAATCGCATCAAGCAGGTCATTTATACCTATATTCTTTAACGCCGAGGTTTCAACGCAGATTGTTTTTCCCCCGAATTCTTCAACAATTACATTAACTTTGGCAAGTTGTGACTTAACTAAATTAACATTTGCCCGTGGCAAGTCAATCTTATTGATTGCAACAATTATGGGCAGATTGGCCGCACGAGCATGGTCTATTGCTTCAATTGTCTGTGGCATTACCCCGTCATCGGCAGCGACAACCAATACTACAATATCCGTTACCTGAGCACCTCTTGCCCTCATCGCCGTAAATGCCTCATGACCAGGTGTATCTAAAAAGGTAATCAATTTATCCCGGTAAGAAATTTGATACGCTGCCATTTTCTGGGTAATCTTTCCGTATTCACTTTCGGCGACCCGCAGTTTTGTTATTGCATCTAAAAGGGTGGTCTTTCCATGGTCAACATGTCCCATTACGGTCACCACGGGTGGGCGAGTAATTGTCTCTGATGGTGTCTCTTCTTTTTTTGTCTGTTCTTCAATTGAAATCGGTTTTACGGCGCAGTTGAATTCATCACAGACGACCGTAATTGTATCAAGGTCAAGACGCTGATTGAGACTTGCCATGATTCCTAAATCCATA
The DNA here is from genome assembly GCA_039802265.1 of Caldifarciminota bacterium. Lineage (GTDB taxonomy): Bacteria > Hydrothermota > Tepidihabitantia > SM23-42 > JAOAFX01 > JBDRWI01. The sequence goes on from JBDRWI010000002.1 coordinate 50,552, forward strand.
CATTTTTTAATCACTTCACTCGGAGAAAGTTCAAGTGCCTGTGCCAGTTCAGCGACGGTCATAAATTCAAATACCTCAATCACCTTTTCCTGAGGTTTTGTGGGCAATTTGGGCATTTCTTTTTTGGATTCATAATGTTTTTTTAATTCGCCTTTCTCAATCTTTGCCAGCGTTGACTTTACCGCCTGGCGTACTGCGGCTTCATCAATTTTTTGCTTTTTATCCTTTGCCTTTTCACCGGGTTTAAATTTGGTAACCTCTTTTTTTAACCTCCGTTTTTCTTCAGCAATTTTTGCCCTTATCTTTTTCACCTCTTCATCAGTTAGTGTTGACATATGCCCCTTTGCCTTAATACCAATTTCCTCAAGCATCTTTATCAGGGCAACACTGGATAGGCCTAAACTTTTTGCCAAATCATGAACCTTCTGGGGCATTTTCTACCGGCTCCTCTTTTTCTTCCTTTGGTTTCAACTTAGCCAATAATTCGTCAACCCCTGCATCATCAAGGGATAATAACAACTTCAATTCATCAGGGGTGGCCTTAAGGACGCTTAAGACATTTGTATAACCCTTTTCAATGAGTAACTTTTTTAGTTCCTTACTTAACCCTTCCACATTTTCGATCTTCGTTTCTGCAAGAATTTTCTCTTGAATCTCTTTTTCATATTCGGAGGCCTTCTTTATTTCAATATGAACCCCAGTGAGTCTTGAGGCGAGTTCAACATTTACCCCGTTTTTACCGATTGCTTTTGAATAGTCTTCATCAGGAACAACTGCAATGATATTCCCTTCACTGACAACTACTACATCTTTTACTTTTGCGGGTGAAAGAGCACGCGAAACCAGTAGATTTAAATCCTTACTCCACTGAATAACATCGATCTTTTCACCCGAAAGTTCCTTAACAATAGATTGAATCCGGCTCCCCCGGTATCCAACGCAAGCACCAACCGGGTCAATCTTGGGATCAATTGTCTGAACAGCCACCTTAGCCCTGACACCAGGGTTGCGCACGGTCTTAACAATCTGAATCAAACCTTCTTTTATCTCGGGAATTTCATAATAAAGTAGTCGCTCTAAAAATTTGGGGTCGGTTCTTGAGAGGATGATTCTTGGTCCCCATTGTGATCTTTCAACTGCGGCAACGACCGCCCGGATAGGCGAATCAAGGCGATAGTGCTCAGTGCTAATCAAGCCGTTTTTCGTTATCGTTGCCTCCACCGGACCAAGGTCAACAAGTACTTCATTCCGGCTGACTACTTTAATTATTCCCTTGACAATCTCACCGAGTTTCTTTTCGTATTCACCCATTATTCTATTTCTTTCTGCCTCACTGATACGCTGGGTCAGTGCCTGTTTTACTGATTCAATTGCAGTTCGTCCGAGTTCCGAAATGGCAACCGGAATCCGAATTTCATCGCCGACTTTACATTCTTTCTTTGTAAGAGCCTCCTGTAAAGAAATTTCTTTATCCGGGTCTTTTACCTCTTCAACGACCTTTTTGATCAACGCTATTTTTATTTCACCAGTTGATTTATTAACCGAAACATCGGACTCGGTTCCTTTTCCGAATTTTTTCCTTACCCCGCTCTTGATTGCTTCAACAAGGGAATCTATGACATAATCATATTTTACACCCCGTGTTCGGGCGATTGTTTTAATACTCTCAATAATTAAATTATCTTCGTTTGCCATTATAAAATTCCTCCAGGGTCTTTGCCCTTAATATTTTGTGGTAGGGAATTAATACCTCACCGGATTTCAAAGCCAGAAGCACGCCGTCATTTCTTGCTTCTCTAATATGTCCGCAGACGCGGTTATCGCTTAAGACGACTTCAATAAATTTACCCAATGCCCACTTAAAGTGCTCAGGCCGGCTGAGAGGTCTTTCAATGCCCGGAGAAGAAACCTCCAGGGTATAGGGGAAGTCTATGAGATTGTTATTATCTAACTCCCGCGAAATTGCATTACTTACCGTTTCACAATCTTTAATTGTTACCGCGGAATCCTTTCGGTCAATAATGATGCGCAGTGTCTTTGAAACTTTATTAAACTGGATGTCATAGAGTCGTAGATTCATATCACTCAGGATCAAGTTCACTTTTTCAGTTATCAAATCTAAATTCATTTCATCCATTTATCCTCGCAAGTAAAGTCTCTTTTAATTTTATGCAGGTCTCCGCAACTGTCTCTTTTTTTATCTCAAATGTCTCACCCGTTTCTCGTAAATAGATATCAAACAGACCTTTCTTTAATCCTTTACTCCCAATAGTAAGGCGCATAGGAATACCTAAAAGGTCTGCGTCATTAAACTTTATACCGGCTGAATTATCCCGGTCATCAATGATAATTGAAAGATTATTTTTTGTCAAGGTCTCTATAATTTCTTGGGCAATCTGCCTTGTTTCAACAGGGTTGAGCAAAACGAGATAAATGTCATAAGGAGCAATTGAAATTGGCCACACTGCACCCCTCTCGTCCCCTTTCTGTTCAATTGCACAAGCCATAATTCGTTCAAGCCCAATGCCATAACTGCCCATTACTATCGGTCTTTCCTTTCCATTCACATCAGAAAAATATGCACCCATACTCACCGAATATTTTGTTCCCAATTTGAAGATATGGCCGAGTTCAAGACAATTCTCCAATCGCAATTGAGCACCACATTTAATACAACGGTCGGTTGTCTTTACCAGGCGGAGATTATAAAAATTATCTACCTTTATATCACGCTCCAAATTCAATCCTGAGATGTGAAAGTCATTTTCGTTTGCACCGGTGATCATTCCCTTTGTGCCTTTTAATAAATCATCAGCTATTATTACTACATCCTTTACGCCATAGGGACCAATATAACCCGGTTCAGCCCCAAAATATCTCTTTATTTCGTCGCTGGAGGCGGGTTGATATTCTCTACCAATTATCTTGCCGAGTGTCTCTATATTTATTTCATAATCACCCCTGATTAAAATGAGAATCGGATTCTTACCCTGGGCAGTAAAGAACATACTCTTGACCAGTCGCTCTGCTGGAACATTTAGAAACTGGGTTACCTCCTCAACGGTTCTTATAGCCGGGGTTGGAATCTTTTCAATCACGGCATCAGGAAATGTTCGATAGTCTCCTGTTCCCTGTGCTACCGTAAGGTTTGCACGATAATCGCATTTTTCGCAAAGGACAATCGTGTCTTCACCATTTTCAACCGGTGCCATAAATTCCTTTGACTCACCGGTTCCCATAAGCCCACCGGAGGCATCAACAATGATAAATTTCAAACCACAACGTTTGAAAATTCTTGAGTACGCATCCTTATGTAAGTTAAAACTTTTATCAAGTCCTGCTTCGTCTACATCAAGGCTATAGGAGTCTTTCATGATAAACTGACGAGAGCGGATAACGCCAAACCTTGGTCTTGGTTCGTCCCGAAATTTAGTCTGGATTTGATACCAGATCTGGGGCAGGTCTCGATAGGAACGAATCTTGGAGCGTGCAATCTGGGTGATAATCTCTTCATGGGTAGGGCAGAGGCAGTATTCGCGATTCTTCCTATCTTTCAGTCTAAACATATCCGCCCCAAAATCGGTCCATCTACCTGATTCCTCCCAGACTTCTCTGGGCGAAATTGCCGGCATAAGCATTTCCTGTGCCCCGATACGGTCAAGTTCTTCCCTTATAATATTGGCGATTTTTAATAAAATCCGCCAGCCAAGAGGAAGATAAGTATGGATTCCGGAGGCATGCTGCTTAATAAAACCGCCACGTAAAAGTATCCGGTGGCTTTTGCTCTCGGCATCCTTCGGGTCTTCCCTTAAGGTCTCAATCAGTGCCTTAGAAAATATCATAACCATAAATATAACATAATTTTTCAAAAAAGTCAACTAAAAAATTAATTTCCTGCCGTTTCAAAGTGAAAAATGTATCCTTCTCAAAATTGGGTGCATCAAACTACAGGATAATTGGTTTAAAAGTACCTGTAAAGGATTTTAGAGCAATTTTTTGTTTATGGGAAAAAAAGAGGGTTAGAAGAGATAATACCTTTACCTATGAGGGCAAGGACATCCTGTTGATCAGTGTGCTTACAGGAAAAATGTAGATAAGTAATTGAATAGCATAAAGGTACATAATGTCTTGAAATTAAAGGACATTTTACCTTTGCAATAAAACCGCCGATTATGTTCATTGACACTGTCCTTTTTTTGACTAAAATATGGAGTGTTTTTCTTATTGATTATTTCGGGACTTTCTCCGCAGAGTGTTGTTGCTAACGACCGACCGAATGACGCCGGTGGTTGTGTTATAATAACATGGGATTCAGTCTCTGATACATCCATAGATGGCTATATAGTCTTAAGGCAGACACTTCCTGATACCACATTCAAAAGGGTTGGTTTCACGGGCAGGTTAAAGAATGAATTTGAGGATAATAGTGCGGTTGATTCAGAACGCTATGTTTACCGGATCGCTACCAAGAAAGGGGAGATGTACTATTATTCACCCCCAAGTAATGTCATTCATTCCTCACCACAATTCTTCCATACCGGCAGATTGAATACACTCATTGCGGTAATAATCTTTACCTTCCTTTTAGTCTATTTTGTCCGCCGGGCAAAGAAAGGAGAGAATCTTTTTATTAGAAAGATCAGTGGCATTGATGCAGTTGATGAGGCAATTGGCCGGGCTACAGAAATGGGAAGGCCAATTCTATATGTCCCCGGACTGGGCGATATTGATTTTCCTTCAACAATTGCCTCAATGAATATCCTTGGTGAGGTGGCAAAAAAGGTTGCAATGTATGATATCCCGCTCATTGCCGTGAATTGTTATCCTGTCGTCTTCACCGTTGCCCGTGAAATTGTCCATGAGGCATTCTTGAATCAGGGTAAGATTGAGAAATATAAAGACGACTATGTCCGTTATCTAACTGAATCTCAGTTTGGTTATGCCGGCGCGATAAATGGAATAATTCTAAGGGAACGCCCAGCCACCTGTTTCTTTATTGGACCATTCTTTGCTGAGTCATTGCTTATGGCCGAAACCGGCAATCAGATCGGTGCGGTTCAGATTGCTGGTACCGACCAGGTTCTCCAATTACCATTTTTTGTTACTGCCTGCGATTATACACTGCTCGGTGAAGAAGTCTATGCCGCCTCTGCCTACCTTTCACGGGAACCCATACTGTTAGGTTCATTAAAGGCACAGGATTTTGGGAAGTTTCTGGTATTGTTAATTCTTGTCTTTCTGACTGTTTTATCATTCTTTAATCTGAATCTTTTATCATTTTTGAAGGTGGAATGAAACAGCGTCTGCCGTTATTTATTTGCTTGGTTGTGGGACTATTGATGGTCATCCAGTTTTACATTCCCCACCCGGTCTCTGTTGGATTCAATAGTATTATAAACAAGTGGGTTGTTATTCTCTCCGCATTTGCCCTGGTCTTGGGGATCGGAAATTTGGTAAGTCATCATATTAGCAAAATCAAAAAGGCGAAAGCAGACCGATGGTATAGCCTGGTCACCCTTATAAGTATGACCCTGATGGCACTTGTGGGACTTGTCTTTGGAATCGGTCCGGATTCGCTTTATCAAAAAATCTTTCTTAATATTCTTACGCCCCTTGGTGCCACGATGTTTGCACTTTTAGCATATTATATGGCATCAGCGGCATACCGTGCATTCCGGGTCCGAAATATTGAGGCGAGCATATTATTGGCTTCGGCCTTTGTAGTGATGCTTGGTTTTATGCCCATCGGTCAGTTCCTCCATCCGTATTTCCCACAAGTTGCCGAGTGGATTATGCGCGTTCCCAATATGGCATCACAACGGGGTATCCTCTTTGGTGTCGCCTTCGGTTCAATTGCCACCGCATTGAAGATTATATTAGGTATTGAACGCTCTTGGTTGGGAAGCGGGAAATGAACGGTGAAAATTATGAAGTGGTTTGAGATAGTCTCCCGTATTGATCGAAGGATAATTTACTCTTTGCTTACAATATTTGTAATTATTCCATTTTTTTTAAAGATTAAAATACCCCAGAACATAATGCCCCAGACTGAACGTTTATTCAAATTTATTGAAGGGATTCCACCTAATGATAAGGCGGTAATGCTCTCAATTGACTACACACCCCAGACTATGCCCGAATGTCATCCAATGGCAATCGCCCTGCTCAGACACTGCTTCAAAAAGGGGATTCCGGTGCTCGGTGTCTCTTTTGACCCTCAGGCACCTGGTCTGGCAGTGGTTGCATTCAATACTGTTGTTGATGAATTCAACCGGCAGGCGGGAAGCAGGAGTGATTCACTAATTTATGGCCGAGACTATGTGTATCTGGGATGGAAGTCAGGCCGGGTAGCGGCCCTTATTGAAATGGGGGAGGGGATAACCGGAGTCTTTCCGAAGGACTACTTTGATAATGCCACCGATACACTAACCTTATTGAAGCGGATAGTCAATTATAAGGATATTGCACTGGTGGTTGTGTTGGCGGCAGGAGATTATCCACAAGAATGGATTCTATATGCCCAGACAAGGTATGGGGTTAAAATTGGTGCCGGACTAACTGCGGTGATGGCACCTAAGTACTATCCATTCCTGCAAACCGGGCAGTTTTCGGGTATGATGTCCGGAATGAAAGGCGCCGCTGAATATGAGAATTTGCTCGTAAGATATGGTTATGCTACAGAAACGGGTAAGGCGGAGATGGCAATGAATTCCCAGACCCTTGTGCACCTCTTAATAATCTTTCTCATTGTTATTGGAAATATCGGTTATCTTGCTACAAGAAAAGAATCGGTTAAAAGGTTAAATGGTTAAATATTCAATTATTCAAAGGGCGTGATATATGACAGAAAAAGAATTTAACCATTTAACTAATTACCAGTTACCATTATGAGCCCTGATCCCTGGGTCTGGATTGGTGCATTTCTGACCTTGATGATATTCTCATTTCTTTATAAAGACAATCCGCTGTATAAATTCGCCGAACATCTATTTGTTGGGGTAGCAAATGGTTATTACATTGTTTTTTACTGGCATCAGGCGCTCAAGCCCAATCTCTTGGAACCATTAAAAGAGGGAAACTTTTTATATCTCATTCCCTTATTGCTCGGTCTATTATATTTTACAAAATTTATACCCAAGATTTCCTATCTTGTTCGCATTCCTATTGGATTTATGATTGGTTGGGGTGCCGGTATATCAATTCCAGCAAATCTACAGGGTTTCATCTTCAAACAACTTGAAGGAACGGTAATGACCCCTGTTAGTTTTAGGAGAATTGGCGAAGGTATATCATCATTGTTAATCCTTTTGGGTGTTATATGTACAGTTATCTATTTCTTCTTCTCCAAAGAACATAAAGGAATTCTTAGGATTGCCTCCAGGACCGGGATTATCTTTATTATGATTGGATTTGGCGCATCGTTTGGCTATACGGTTATGGCAAGGGTTAGCCTTTTAATTGGAAGGATTCAATTTTTGTTTGGTAACTGGCTCTGTATAATTCGTTAATTGAAAGGAGTACAATGAAGAGCAAAGAGCATATTAAAATTATTAACAGATATAGTGCTAAAAATTATCTACCCCTGCCTGTTGTCTTAAAAAGGGGAAGGGGAGTATGGGTCTGGGATGTTGAGGGAAAGAAATATCTTGATATGCTCAGTGCCTACTCAGCATTGAATCAAGGGCATTGCCATCCTAAGATTTTAAGTGCCTTAAATAGGCAGGCTAAAACTTTGACCCTTACATCAAGGGCATTCCATAATGACCAGTTTGGACCCTTTTTAAAAAAACTCTGTAAGATTACCGGCTACCCGAGGGCTTTACCGATGAACTCAGGAGCTGAGGCAGTGGAAACCGCGATTAAGGCAGCACGAAAGTGGGGATATTATAAGAAAAAGGTGAAAGAAGATAGGGCAGAGATAATAGTGTGTGAAAACAATTTCCATGGTCGGACAACGACTATTGTGGGTTTTTCTACTGAAAAACAGTATCGCGCTGGATTTGGTCCTTTTACCCCCGGATTTAAGGTCATTCCCTATAATGACCCTAAGGCATTAGAGGATGCGATTACCGAGAATACTGTTGGTTTTCTGGTGGAACCAATCCAGGGTGAAGGTGGGGTAATTGTTCCGGATGACGATTATTTAGTGCATTGTTTCCAAATCTGCAAGAAAAATAATGTTTTATTGATTCTTGATGAAATCCAGACCGGGTTGGGCAGGACCGGCAAATTGTTTGCATATCAATATAGTGATATAAAACCGGATATATTGATTGTGGGGAAGGCATTGAGTGGTGGATTTTACCCGATTTCGGCAATCTTGGCTGACAATGAAATAATGGATGTCTTTAAACCCGGAGACCATGGCTCAACATTCGGTGGAAATCCCCTTGCCTGTGCGATTGGGATTGCAGCACTTGATGTAATTATTGAAGAGGGACTTCCTGAAAATGCCCAAAGACTGGGTGTTTGGTTTTTGAATGAGTTGAAGAAGATAGAAAGTCCAGTGATTAAAGAGGTAAGAGGCAAGGGTTTGTTGATTGGAGTGGAGTTGCGGGTGAAGGCACGCCGTTTCTGCGAGGAACTATTGGAGAATAGAATTCTTGCCAAGGAGACCCACGAGTATGTGGTTCGTTTTGCCCCACCACTGGTGATTACAGAAAAAGAATTAATTTGGGCACTCAAAAGGATAAAGAAAGTCTTTCAGGGGTGTTGACAAAGATGTAAAGTCTATTATAATTAGGCATCAAAAAGATAGTTTGTGGGTTTGGGTTGAGAAGCTGGTTTTATAGCAAAGGGCAATAAACCATTAACGAAACGAGCATCCTGACCCATAAACTATAAACTATCTTTTAGCGCCTGTAGCTCAACTGGATAGAGCGACGGACTACGAATCCGTAGGCTGGGTGTTCAAGTCACCCCAGGCGCAAGTAGATTTTTCTTCTCCCATAGGGGGAGGAGGATTTAAGAGATTTAAGGAGGTTTAAATGGTTGAAGGAATGGAAAAAAGATTGAACAGCGGGGAAGTACTGTTTAATGAAGGAGATAAGGGTGATGTGATGTATCTCATAAAAGAAGGGCAGATAAAGATTACCAAGGGTAGAGGTCCTGATGAGCGGGTTCTGGCAGTATTAAAAGAGGGAGATTTCTTTGGTGAAATGGCAATAATTGATGGTTCTCCCCGTTCGGCAACCGCGACTGCGGTAGTTCCAACTTCTCTTTTGATAATTGATAAAGAGACATTCAAGGCAAAGATTCGGGAGAATCCACTCATTGAATATATCTTGGAGACACTCACAAAGAGATTAAGGAATGCTGATGAGCAGATTAAACTCCTTACCATAAAGAGTGAAGAGCGCCGGGTTGTTGCCTACATCATCACCAAGGCAAAGGAAAGTGGTAAGAGTGTGCCGGAAGGTATTGAAATAGCACCATTCTCTTTTGACCAGATGGCTTATACCACCGGAATAGAGGTCAATAAGATAAAGGATTATGTTAATAGACTTGCGCAGGTAAATCTGGTTAATTTGAAGGGAGATGCCCTTATTGTCAGGGGGATTGCAGACCTGGATGACTATCTACGCTACATTGCCTTGAAGGAGAAGTTTGAGAAACTGTAATTAAAAATATATATGGCAGTAGATACAAATTCACGAAAGACACTGGAGATAGAATTAGAGAAATTGAGCCATCTGCTTGGTTCTGATAAAATCCTGAAAAATCCCAATGAATATGCGCGCCTCTCGCGACAATTTAAAAAGACTCAACAGATCCTCCAGAAATATGAAGCATACGAGCGGATATTAAAGGAGATTAGAGACACTGAAGAGATTTTAAAACAGCCCAATCCCGAATTGCGAGAACTTGCCGAAATGGAGCTCGCCAATCTGAAAAAAAAACTTGATGAGATTGAATTTCAAATATATCAATTATCAAATCCCCGCTATGATGAATATCAGAAGAATTGTATCATTGAGATTCGCGCCGGAGCAGGTGGTGATGAGGCAACCTTATTTGCGGCTGATTTATTCAGGATGTATGTGAAGTACCTTGAGAAGAAGGGATTGAAATATGAAGTCCTTTCTTCCCACCCGAGCGAGATAGGTGGTTATAAAGAGATTATCTTTCAGGTATCAGGTGATAGTGCGTATGGCACATTTCGCTTTGAAAGCGGTGTGCATCGTGTCCAGCGGATTCCCACCACTGAAGCCAGCGGCAGAATCCATACCTCCACCGTAACCATTGCAGTCTTACCCGAAATTGAGGAATCGCAGATTTCTATCTCTCCTGATGACCTCAAAATAGACACATTTCGGGCTGGCGGTCACGGAGGGCAGAATGTAAATAAGGTATCATCTGCGGTTCGGATTACACACCTTCCCACCGGTATTGTCGTTACCTGCCAGGATGAAAGGTCTCAATACCAGAATCGGGAAAAGGCAATGAGAATTTTGCGGGCGCGACTTGCTGCAATTGAGAGTGCAAAGAAGGAAGAGGAAATATCACGAAAACGGCGCAACCAGATTGGCACCGGTGAGCGCAGTGAAAAAATAAGGACCTATAACTTTCCGCAGAATCGCGTGACCGACCATCGAGCAGGAATTACCCTCTACAATTTACAGAATATTATGGATGGAGAGCTTGACCATTTAATTGAGGCATTAGTTAAATATGAGAGAGACAGTCAGAGAAATCTGTGAAGAACTGAACATCACCCAAAACGAAGCGGAACTCATTCTCTCAACCATTCTCGAAAGACCAAGGTTTGAAATATATCTTACCGGAGGACTGGATGAGAATCAGAAAAAAATTCTCAGATTGAGACTGACCCAGTTGAAAAATGGGGTACCGATTGAATATATCACCAAAAAGGTTCAGTTTCTTTCGTACCGGCTTGCGGTCTACCCGGGTGTTTTTATCCCCAGACTGGAGACTGAATATTTTGTTGAACTTATTTTTAAATTAATCAATTGTCCGGTAGAAAGAATCCTGGAAATTGGAACAGGCTGCGGTGCAATTGCAATAGCCCTTGCTGACTTCTTCACCAAAGCAATGGTCTTTGCTACTGATATATCCTATCTTGCGCTGAAAAATGCCCGGGAAAATATTACACTTTTTAATCTCACTAACCGAATCCATCTTCTCGGTGCCGACCTCTTTGCACCAATCAAAGGTAATTTTGACCTGATTGTCTCCAATCCTCCTTATGTTCCCTGCGAGCGCTTCAATCTCCTGCCTAAAAGTGTTCGGGAATTTGAACCCAGGAAGGCGATTGATGGTGGCAATAAGGGTGTCCAGATAATCAAAAGGATAATTGACTACAGCAGTGAGTTTATTAATGAGGATGGGCTTGTTGCCCTTGAGATTGAGGAGGAACAGGTCCCATACTTAACCACCTACATTAAGGAGAAAGGACTTACTTTTATCTTCAAAAAGGACCTTTTTGACCGGTATCGTTATCTATTCATTGGCAATTCTGTTTTATAGACCTAATGGAAAAAGTCAAAGTCGTAATCAATAGAAAGAAAGAGGAATCAAGAAAACATTTAAGATTACTACAAAAGGTTCTGAAAGAGAAACATTTCAAAATCTCTGCAAATCCTGACTTTGTGATTGCACTTGGAGGTGATGGAACCCTGCTTGCAGCAGCATTCCTTTATGGCAGAAAGGGAATTCCTATCCTGGGTGTAAACTCTGGTGGTTTGGGGTTTCTTACCGATGTCCAATTTTCTCAGGTTGATCGCGCTCTGGATATGATTAAAAATGGGAAATATTACATAGAAAAGAGAATGGTAATTGAAGCACATTATGGCAGAATTAAACTTTACGCCCTTAATGACCTCACAATCTGCACGCACATTCCCGGAAGGGTAGTTGAATTTTCCGCAAGCATAGATGGCGAATACCTATGCCGTTTTGTTGCGGATGGAATTATCGTTGCCACGCCCACTGGTTCAACTGCCTATTCACTGGCTACCGGTGGACCGATATTGCTCCCTACCACCGAGGCTTTCGTGCTTACCCCGATTTCACCCCACACCCTTTCTGTTCGGCCAATGGTTTTACCCAAGGAGGCGAAAATTGAGATACAGACGGGAAAGAAGGGCAGGGGAATCCTTGTTGCTGATGGTCAGCGGAGCAGATTAATTAAAAAAAGTGGCAGGATTTTATTCAAAAAGGCAAGCCATTATGTCCATCTTATAAAACCGAGGGGTACAACATTTTTCAATACACTGCGTGAGAAGATGAAATGGGGTGGCAGGGAAGATGCTTAAGTTTTTAAGCGTTAAAAATTTTGCTTTAATGGATGAACTGTCCCTTGATTTTGATAACGGTCTCACAATTATTACTGGCGAGACCGGTGCGGGCAAGTCTATGATTGTAGAGGCAATAGGGGCACTGTGTGGTGAAAAGATTGATGACATTGCAATCAGAAGCGGGAAGGATTTTGCTGAGATCGCCGGAGTATTCCAGCCATCAGATGAACTTATCACGATTCTAAGAAATTCGGGTATAGAGTTAGGGGACGAACTGATTATTAAAAGAAAAATACAACGGGGGAAAAAGCAGGTTTCTTACATCAATGACCAGATTGTGAGTATAAATCTTTTAAAAGACATAACCCGAAATTTGATTGACCTGGTGGGTCAGCATGAGAATCAGTCTTTATTTAATCCAGCAAATCACCTTGAATTGCTTGACCGGTTTGCGGGAATTGAGAAATTAAAGAGTGAATATAGAAAAAATTTTTTAGAGTATATAAATTTAAAAAAGCGGTATGAAGAATTGCAGAATAACCTTAAAGAGAAAAGTGAGCGGATAGAATTTATTAAATATGAAATTGATGAAATCACCCGGGCAGAATTGAAAATAGGTGAAGAAGAGGAATTGAATATGCAGAAAAATTTACTCTCAACAAAAGAGAAACGGCTTGCGCTGGTAAATCAGATTATATTTTTATTGTATGAATCAGAAACCGGTGTTTATGGCAACTTATCCAGGGTAGATAGGCTTTTTGGTGAACTTATCCAACTTGACCCAACACTGAATAACCTTGCCGCTGATGTTGAATCTGCCACTGAACGTATTGGCGAAATCTACCGGCAGATGATAGATTATCGTGAAGGAATCAATTTCAGCGAAGAGAAGATGGAGGAGATTCTTACCCGGCTTGATTTAATAAACCGTCTTAAAAAAAAGTACAAGAGGGATGTCGGGGGGATTATCAATTATCTGCAACAGATAAAAGATGAATTGGCGCAGAGTACAGTTAGTGAAGACCAACTGAAACAAATCAGGGAACAGATTACCCAATCTGAAACAAAGGTTCAGAGACAGGCCGAAGAACTTTCATCAAAAAGGAAAAGTGGCGCCCAAAAAATGACAAAGGAGATTTTACAGGTGCTTAAGAGATTAGGTATGGAGAAGGCAAAGTTTGAAGTAAGATTTGAAAAGAAGGAATTAGCTGAAGATGGTTTTGATTCGGCAGAATTTTACATTTCAACAAATCCAGGTGAGGAATTAAAGCCCTTACGCAAGATCGGTTCGGGTGGGGAAATCTCAAGGATTATTCTGGGGTTGAAGACAATCCTTTCGGAAATAGATAGGATACCAATCTTAATCTTTGACGAGGTTGATACTGGCATTGGTGGCAGGATTGCCGAGGCTGTTGGTGAACTTCTCCTGGAGGTGAGTAAGAAACATCAAATTATCTGTATCACGCATCTCCCGCAGATTTCGGTATTTGGTCAGAGTCACATCTTGGTAAAAAAAGAGATAAAAGACCGCTCAACATTTATTAGGGTTTTGAAACTTGACCAAGAATCAAGAAAGATGGAGATTGCCCGGATGCTTGCCGGGAAAGAAATTACGGAAAAGGTTGTCCAGCATGCTGAGGAGATGCTAAAGAAAGTAAAAGTTAATGAATAAAAATTTTACCGTATCCAACATCATTACCATCAGTCGGCTGGTATTACTGCCATTTATTGTTATATTTTTACTCAACGAAATGCGCTTGGGGGCGTTTATCCTTATGGTGCTTGCCCTTATCTCCGATGTTATTGATGGCTATTTTGCCCGAATTTTACATCAGGAGACGGAACTTGGTAGATTACTTGACCCCCTATGTGATAAACTCTCTCTATTAGTTATTTTGATAACCCTGCTTTTGATAAATGCAATTCCATTATGGGCAGTTGTCATCATTATTATGCGGGACATCTTGATCATCGTTGGCAGTTTTGTCCTTTTCAAACGCCGCTCGGTAATATACAAATCAAATATCTTTGGGAAAATAACCGGTTTCCTTTTTGGAGCAATGATTCTTGCCTTTACCCTGAACTTATCTAAATGGGGTATGTTCTTTTTATACTTTTCAATTCCTGCAATGACTGGTGCCTTTATTACTTATCTCGTGCGATTTTTAAAGGCAATCCGGGCGGCTTAAAGGAATTACCCTGTTTCTTTTTCTGATCTTTTCAGCGGTCTCTGATAGCGATAAATTTTATAATACCCGTTTTTTCCATACACTCAAATTTAATGAAATAAACACCTGATGAACAGTCTGAGACATCAATTATCATTGTGCCATCGCCCTTCGTTTTTTCATCAATTTTTTTTATCAATCGGCCGGCTGAATTGTAGAGTGAAACCAAAACCTTTTCATTTTTCATCTGTAAGTTTATAACAAATCGCTCTTTTACCACTGTCCCCGCTCGGTTCTCTTTGATATTCTTTGTCTGGCATTCTTCGATATCCTGTCCAACAAAATGCCACCTCAAGGCATCAAAGGCAATCTTCTGCATTGCGGTTCCGCTGGCATCGCCGAGGTAGACATAGCCACCAGTAGTATTAAACGGAAATGTGCCCAGGGATACCCACTGGTTTGAATAGTTATTCTGATTTATGGTTACAGTCTGATTTCCACCGGCATAATATATCTTATATCGGGCATTGGCAGTGGCATTGATTGAGGGTATATAGGCAAAGACCTCATAACTTCCAGCAACTGGTAGATGTGGTGTCCAGGTCACATAACAGGTGTCTGCTGATGTTGTAGTATATGTCCACCAGAAGTGTCCATTATAACCGGATAGATTGTCGTGATAAAATCTCATTGTTGAAGGTGAACCGGTATACATATAAAATCCATAAGGCTCATCTGGATAACGTATCTGCAGGTCATCAACGATTGTATCAACCGCCGGTGGCCAGGAACCCCTTGCTCCACGACACCAGTAGACAGCATTTAAATTTTGATAGCCATTGTTGTATCCGGGCCAGTCATACCGCGCATACTTCCCATCATAACTTGGATAACCGGGTGTATTTTTGTTTCCATAAGGGTCATTAAAAATCAAGGTATGCCAGTTCAAGACCTGACCTACGGCAAGGACCAGGTGTCCAGCACTTGTGAGACCTACGCACATACAATAGGGCCAGCCCGCTGCGACTTCAGCCTGGGTCTCTTCCCAGGTCGGCGTATCATCAACCCAGGAATTGAGATTGTGGTTTATCAGGTAATAATACATCCTTGAATATGGTGAATAGCCATTATACCACATATAACCATAGCCACCCCAGGCATTGTTCCCACTCGGGTCCTGGGCAACCCAGTTATAAGTTACCTCCCGATAGTTATATTCAGAGCATATATAGTTTCCAAAATGGCTGGTATGCCCATAAGGATAAGAACACCAGCAATCCCAGTAAGGCAGTTTGCGATAATAAACGATCGCCATAATGGCAGTGGTCGGTGCGCAGGACCAGTGTCCATTATGCCAGTCCGGTGTATCATAGACCTGATGGACATAGGGAACATCAATGGAGTCGCGCGAACCAAAATCAGAAATAATATTATAATAATTTATCTTTAGCGGTCTGATGTTTCTAAAGAGAATTTCCTGATTTATTAGCCGATTATTTTCAATCTCTGCCTGGATTATCTCCAGTCGGCCAAAGGTATAGTAGATAATCTTTTTAGAATCAATGAAATTCGCTTCCATTTCAAAGATATCAGGTGTATGAGTGAGTTGAATCTTTTCTGAGCCATCATATTTTGAAATGAACAATTCAGAATTGGTCAATGTATGACCATCGGAATAGGTCTTGTAGTAGATTAAATACTTGCTGTCTTTTGACCAGTTAGCCCCATTTCCCTCGTCAATCTCGTAAGTGCAATTTTCAATTCGGTCATAGACCTTTATAAAGCCGCCAAGTGTTGAATAGACAATAAATCTTGAATCCGGTGACCACTCCGGATAGAAATAACTATATCTATTATTGGTAATACAGATTCGGCTATTATCTCTAAGATTCAAAAGCCATAATTGGTCTTGATTATCATTATAAACAGCGAAATTGCCATCCGGTGAGATGGGGGAGAGGTTGGCATAGACACCGAGGCTGTATCTTTTCGCCTCTCCATTGTGATTAACAATCAACTCTTCGCCGATTGTAAATGCAATCTTTTCATCCAGCGAAAAACTGACCTGCCCTGCCTGATATGTTGGTTCGTGTAGTATCTTAACATCACCGGTCTCAAGGTCATATAATGCCGGTCTCTGCAATCCGTCTTCGGTTATCCATTTGAACCCAATATATCTTTTATCCCAAGATATTGTATAATAACGGGCACAACCGGGTGCAGTGAATATTTCTTCTAAATTGCAATTCCTTAAGAGATAGAAACTGTTGTAATAGTTGTTGGTCAAGACAAGGCCGTAAGGTGTATATACCGGATTACAAAGGTAGATTTCCGGTTCAACAACTATTAAAAACACATATATGAATACCATAGTACCCCCTTTCACAATAATTATATTCATAAAAGAGTTTTAGACAAGACTCCGAGATTAGACTTAAGACTGTTTTATAACACCTTATAGCCTTTGACCTCATCACTAAAATTTTGTAACTTAAGGATGAAACGTTCAGGCTGTGTTAAAAAAAACAGTTTGCGAACAAATATATGTTGTATGGTGCACTTACCCTAAAATCTCAGGGAAATTAGCAGAATTCTTTTTAAGAAAAACTATTTCAAGAGCACTGCCTTCTTAGAAATTCGTATTCCATCGGTTTCTGCAATGAGAATATAGACCCCGTTGGGAATCCTTCTTCCATTCTGGTCAGTATCGGGAAAAGCAAATTTTGTCTCACTGGTCTTGATTCTGCCTTCAAATATTTTTTTAATCCTTCGGCCATCAATAGAATATAACATTATAGATAGTGTAGATGGCTTGGGTAGAGTTACGGAGATTTTTGCACCACCTTTTATGGGATTGGAGAAATTTATTGATATTCTTTTGTTAGAGAAGGCAGGATTTTGTTCTGCCAGACCAACTATGAATGAAGGCGAAAAGAGATACTGGGTAAGAACAATTGAGTCATTTGGTGGAATGGTTCTATTTACCCACATATAACAGATACAATCGTCGTAATACCCAGGCAGGCTATCGGCAATGCCATCACCCATATACGGAACATCAAATGCATTTGCATAGCCGCCATAGGTGCCACCCCAGCGGACATAAAATAGAGAATCGGGACAGGTTGGCGGTGGGCTATAAAAAGTAGGTGCGGTGACGCTCAGAAAATGCCTCCGGCTCGGTATTGCATCTTCCGCCTCCTCGCCATACCATAGTGAGTTGAGCCCTGTCCACTGGATTTCACGGGGCTCCCAGGGATTGGGGGTCGTTGAATAGTATCGGCGATAGTAGGGTGAGTCATAATTACCAACATGGGTATCCCATTCAAAACGGAAACTGAATGTTCGGTTCTGGTTTGCAAGATTCTTGAGAATCAGAGAAAGTCCAAGCCCTGAGGAGTCACCCCATTTCTGGGTAGTAAATCTCTGTTTCAATTCAAAATTGTCCTGTCCGTTATTCACCCGCCAGATTTGTAATAATGCCCTTGAATCAATAAATTTCGCACCGTTATAAAAACGCACTAATGATACTGTATCAAAGGGCGGGGAAGTGGATGCGCCGGTTGACCTTGTAACATAATCAAGGTTTGTTCGATAAGAACGAATTGTAGTATAAGAAGACCAGGGATTGTGGGCACCACCGCCATAAAGCAATGTCACATCAGTACCATAGGGATGTCCTGCGTCGGTTGCCGCAGTATATGTGCCAGCATCGGATATGGCATCATTGGAGATATACCAGGCAATTGTATTTGTTCCCAATTTTATAGGGTCTTGTGTGATATAACCACCGACCGTATCTATTCTTATGTCATCAAAATACCATCCCGGATTAACAACCGATGAGTTGCTGGTGAACCGGAATCTCGCCCTGAAATTTGAAGAAATGTATGGTGTTATATCAAGGGTATCAACACGCCAACCCCCTGATGAGCCAGAGAATGTCCTTAAAGTATCCCAGTCTGTGCCACCATCACTTGATATCTCAATTATACATAAATCATAACTCTGTTCTGTCTCATACCACTGGGCAATCTGCAGTGAAGCTACGGTAAAACCGGTTAAATCACATAACGGGGTAAGTACTTCCCAGTTGGCATTGTTCTCATAGCTACCAGAAAGGTCTGTAGCCCAGCATTTTGTTCCACTATAGGCACCGTTTGGACCGGAGGTTGGTATGCCACAATGCCATTCATTGATATCCGTATAAGGCGGGTCAGCAGTAAAACCACCATTATTTGCCTCAAAGTCATAAAAGTTCAAGGTTGACTTTGAACCGATTGAGACACGAACCGAGTCAATATACCAGCCAGAATAGACTACACTTCCATCACTTTTGAATCTGAATCGGAATCTAAATCTGTTGGTATTTGTGTATGATGAAATGTCAATGGTGGTTCTTAACCAGCCACCACTTGAACCTCTAAAACTCTGAGAAACCTTATTCCACGGTCCATTCTGCCCATCGGTAGAGACCTCAACCCAGCCTGAATCATAACCAGTTTCGGTCTGAAACCATTGATAGAAGTTGATTTCTCCATAAGGGGCACCCTGGAGGTTATGATTTGTTCCATTCCTTATTGCTGCGTCCGCATAGTTCTTGTAGTTACCAGTAAGATTCGTCCCCCAACATCTTTGTCCTTCATAGGCAGAGCCCGGTCCCACACCTGGATCTGGAATACCCCATTGCCAGGGTGCAGAAGAATCTCCAATAACCACTTCATTCAAATCTCCGCCGTCGTTTTCAAAATTACTCTGATAAACATTACTGGTCAGGTTGACATCCACAATCCTTACATCATCAATATACCATCCCGGATAATTGACTGAAGCGTCACTTGTAAACCTAAAGCGGATTAACAAGTTATTCATTCCTGCATAAGATGCAAGAGAAATGCTTACCGGTATCCAGCCCCCACTTGTCCCCCTAAAACTCTGTGAAATCTTTGTCCAGTTAGTTCCGTTGTCGGTTGAGACCTCAACCCAGCCTGAGTCATAACTGGTCTCGGTAGAATACCAGTGATAGAATTCAAGTTTCGGATTTGTAGTGCCCGAGAGATTTTGTGCCGGCATCGTCAGTTTGTAATCACAGTTATTTTCATAATTACCGGTAAGATTTGTTCCCCAGCAGTTCACACCCGAATATGCGGAATTGGGGCCCGAGGTAGGCTGTCCCCATTGCCAGGTGATACTCCAGAAGGGAACCCGGAGAAATGCGGAATCGGTCTCAAAGTCCCAGAAATAGGGTGTAGCACGAATTTTGGAGTAATCCGCAGGATTCTGCATAGGGGTTTTTCCCCAGAAACTCCTCTTTTCAATCTCAATACCCTTATGTTTGATCGAAGGGGAAGCAAATAATACCCCGGTTATTAAAAGCAACAGCAAATTTCTCATAATACCTCCTCGGATATATCAAATCCCTCTCCCCCTGTGGGAGAGGGCAAGGGTCAGGGGGCTATTAAGCCTTACCCTATTAAAATTATTTTTCTTTTTTCGAGTTACCATAAGTCTTTTAAATTCCCTTCTTGTTTGGGATTGTAGGACAGGCCTTTAAATCCTGTTTCATAATGTCTGAAAATAGTCAAAAATTTACTTAATTTCCCGACACCCCTTTTATAAATCCAAATTTATTGTACCACGACTGTCTTTTTCATTATACTGTGCTCACCAATGGTAAGATGCAGAAAATAAACTCCGGATTTTACCCTGTTCCCCTGGTTATCCCTACAGTCCCATATTATTTTGTGCACGCCCTTTCTTTCGCTGGTGTATCCCGATAACCTCTTTACTAAGTATCCACTGCTTTCATACACAGCCAAACTGACCGGGTTTTCATCTACCACATAGTATTCAATCACCAGCCGGTCTTTCAGGGGATTTGGGTATATATGAAAAGTAGGATGCCTCTGTTCAGCAGGAGAAGATTTTCTTGATTCATCCATACCAATTATGGATTGAGGTGTTTTAAGGCTGCTCGTATCGCTGTTATTACCGAAATAAAGCATTGCATAACGGTTCGGATTCCCCGGTCCACGACCTTCAATTTCCAAATCAATGCATATTCTACTCCCATCAGAAATTGTAACTGCATTTCCAGAGGCATAGATAGTTTGGAGTGATTTTGTGGTTGGCATTTCCATATTCGCGGAGGAAACTGGAACGATGATATTGCCGAGTTCATCCGTGTTCAACCATTCATAGACCATATACCTTACATAGGCATTGGCCGACGGATTATCCTCGCGAACGAAAACTTTTATCGTCCATATTCCAGCGGGTATAGTTTGCGCAATCAGTGGGGGTGAGACAAAGGAAGCCCCCCGGTAGTAATAAGTCTGCAAGGGCACGAGTGAGTCTAAAATACTGTCTGCCTGATTACCTTTAATATCAGTCATTGTTAAGCCGCGCCAGGTTCCACCCATAAAGGTATCACCAGTCTGGTGACTGTCAGGCATTGGCGCATTTGCAGGCACACTAAGGAGATAGAATGTATTATAATTGTATCCCGCACTCAATGTCCCCAAAAACAATACCGAACCCACAATTTTAAGCAAAGATCCCTTCATAAGACCCCCTTCTACTATTATATTAATCTATGAACTATAA
>JBDRWI010000003.1:0-66347 GCA_039802265.1 Caldifarciminota bacterium
ATTGAGCTGGAACCTTGGTAAAATTACTCCGTTTATTGAAGTCGGTGGAATTGATTTTTGTGGTGAAGACCAGTTCTTTACATTTATTGATGATGATGCAATCTTTGGCGCGAATGAGGTCTATTATACCCCGGGTATCAGTTTCCGACCTGGTAGATTCAGTTTGAATCTTGCAGTTGATGTTCGCGCCTGGGAAGGACTCAATGACCGCGCCTTTCCGACACCGCTAACTGACAGCACAAACATTACCACCGGCTGGGGTGTGGCACCACCCTGGGCAGTGATTGCAGGATTCTCTTATTGTGTTGATTTCAAGCCTGAGGGTCCAAAATTGGCAATTATTGCCGGAACTGTTGTCAATGATAAGACAGATGAACCCCTTATTGCTAATATTTCTTTTTACCGCGATGGGTCTCTTGTTAAATCCATTACTTCAAATACCTTTGGTCAATTTGAATTAAAGGAACTTGAACCCGGTAATTATCGCATTGTCGCATCACTTGAAGGGTTTTATGATGAGTCAATTGAATTACTGGTCAGCGCCGGAGAAAAAATACCTTTGAGTTTGAGATTGAGGCCGGTACCAACCGAAGGCGAACTCACAATCAATGTGATTGACCTCTCAACCCGCCAACCAATGGTTGCAAAAGTTACTATCGGTGATGTTGTAGAAGAAATGACATCTTCAATGACCAGGACATTAAAGGCAGGCACATATACGATAAAGGCAAGTGTCACCGATGAGAATTATCTACCTTATGAGAGAACGGTCACAATAGAAGCGGGTAAAAAATTAGAACTGGAAATTGCACTCGTGAAGAAGGAATTCAAGATAGTATTACCGAATGTCTATTTTGAGACGGCGAAATCGGAGATAAAACCAGAATCCTATCCGGTTCTTGATGATGCCGCGAAGACAATTGCAAAGATATTTGCTGGTAATGCAACCACTACAATTGAGATTCAGGGTCATACCGATAGTAGAGGTTCTGATAGTTACAACCTGAAGCTCTCCAATGCCCGGGCACAGGCAGTGAAGGATTATCTCGTGACCAATCACAATCTTGATGCGAACCGCCTGATTCCTAAGGGATACGGCGAATCAAAGCCGGTTGCGCCGAATACCACACCTGAAAATATGGCAAAGAATCGCCGGGTTGAATTTGTCATTATGAAGTAAAGTGCGTGCCTAAATGGCTGAATAAAAGGGGGAGGATTGGAATCCTCCCCTTTTTAGATAAAAATTCTAAGGAGGTTTTATGTTTTCCGAATTCAAAAAGTTCGCAATGCGGGGTAATGTCATTGACCTCGCCGTCGGTTTTATTATGGGCGGTGCATTTGGCGCGATTGTGAACTCGCTCGTAAATGACATAATTATGCCGCCGATAGGATTGCTTCTGAACAAAGTAGATTTTTCTAATCTATTCATAAACCTTTCCGGGCAGCCGTTTGCAAGTCTTGCTGAGGCAAAAAAAGCGGGTGTGCCAACCATAAACTACGGTTTGTTTTTGAACACAATAATTAATTTTATAATTGTTGCCTTTGCACTCTTTCTTATGATAAAACAGGTCAACCGCTGGACTGCACCCAAGCCGCAGACACCACCACCACCATCTACAAAGGAATGTCCCTACTGTTTCACCGCAATTCCAATAAAGGCAGTGCGGTGTCCAAATTGCACATCAGAGTTGCAAAAATAGGTTTTTTGCAAATATTACTGAAGTCTTTCCCGAATCTTATTTGTAAGATATAAACTCTCTTCCTGGCTAAGGGGAATATTCAGTTCTATTGAACCCAGATATCGGTCTACTTCCTTATCATTCATTCTCAAGTCCAGTAAATTTTTTGATTGTTCCTCAGCCAGTTTTTCAATTTTACCCAGGTCCAATTGAATGTTAAATCGCCTGCCTAAAAACTCAAGGACTACTTTCTGTGCCCTAAAATCGTCTATTGCGGCAAGATAGAACGGGACCTCTGGCCAGAGACTTATACCAGGGATTCTTCTCTTTTTTGCCTCCCACAGGAGATAACTGCTGATTGCGGGGGGACCAATATAGGTCATATCCACGAGTTTATAATCCTTCAATTCTTCTTTAATTTCGTCTTCGTTATATACTACATATATCATTCTCGGTGCATTATAGGGTAGAACACTTGCAAAACTACTTAGTGTGTATATCTTCTGAACAGAGAGATGATGCTGGGCGATGTCAAGGAGTGCTGAGAGAAATAGATGGTGGTTCAACTGGGGTTCATAACCAATGAATATTACAAGGTCATCTCTCTGCCCACAGAAAAATTGATTCTGTGGGATGAAGGCAACATCATCGACAATCTCAACGCCCCTTAAGTGATAAAAATTTGCCGGTTTGATTTCACAAAAGACCTCGCCCGATAACTTTTCAACGAGCATGTGCGCAATTCTTTTGGCCAAATTCCCCAGGCTGTGTTCCCAGATAACCAATAAAATCGGATTGTTTAAACTTGGCTGTTTCGAAAATTTAAATAGATCAGTCACCGGGTTCTTTTTTAAAGAAGTCACGGAAGAATTCATCGCTGTGTTCCTTAAACCATTTTACCTCTTCCTCGCTTATTGGTCTAATTGATGCCTGATTTTTCTTCAATCGCTCAAAACTTTCTATAAACTTCTCTCTCATTTCTTCAGGCAGGCTTTCCAAGAAGGCGTTAAGGATCTGCTCAACATTTTTATCAATCTGTTCAATATAGCGATCAAAGATAGATAGGTCTATTTCAATGGATAGAATCTTTGTTAAAACCTGTAGTACTGCCCTTGAACCCTTGGGCCAGGGGAAGGGGAACCATTGCAAATAATAGGGGATTTCGCCCATTAGACATATCCCATCTACACCAAATGTCCGGGCGACACCGAGCATCAATCCATTCATACCTGTAATTGTTCCCTGCCCCTGCCTCCCTTCAATGTCGGACATAAGAATTGTATTATCATAAGTGCGGATTTCGCCAATGAGTGCGGGTGTGTTGGGAACTGCCCAGACCCTGGGTCTTGAGGTATGGTGAATCTGGGCAACTGCGGCACCCGAGGTATAGACCCGCTTGATCCCATATTTTGTTCCCACCTCGAGAATCATACTGGCAAGATGGTATGCCTTAACACCATGCCCATATCCACCTTCTTCTTCGGATGGCTGTTCATCGGCGATGAAAAAGATAATATCACATTCCTGGGTTGATTTGTAATAGAACTTATTGCGGGGAAAATTCAGATTTCTCAAAATTCCATCCTTTATAGAAACCTCATTAGGATAGAAAAAATCCCAGGCTTCAATCTCGCCAAATTCTTCAGCCTTCAATTGTTCACGCAGTGTATCAATAGCAACCAGTCCAATCTTGCCAATACCCGGCCAGCCACATAAGAGGACCGGATTTCTTAAAGAAGGCTCTCTATATATCCTCACACCCATAATTAGCCTTTTACCCGCTCCAGATATTTCTTTGTCTCTACATCAATTCGGACTATATCACCGGGCTTGATGAATTGGGGAACCAAGACCTCCATTCCATTCTCCAGGGTTGCTGATTTGTATGCGGCATCAAATTCGCCCTTCAATCCTTCACCAGTAGATTCTACTCTCATATCAACGGTTTTCGGGATTATAATATCTATTGGCTTGCCTTCATAAAATTCTATCTTTAATTTCAAACCGGCAGTGAGGAATTTACTGAATTCCCCTAACTTTTGTCGATCAATGAGAATCTGGTCATACGTCTCCGGGTGCATAAAGCAATAACTATCCCGGTCCTGGTAGATAAACTCCATTGGTATAGTCTCCACCATTACATCATCAAGTCTGTCATCAGGATGGAATCGCTGTTCAGTAAGTGTTTGCGTCTTCAAATTTTTTAACTTCACATGAACCATTGAGCCAAACTTTGCCGTTCCCATCTTCAATTCTGTAGCGATTACCTTAAATAATTCGTTGTTCAATTTAATGGTCATCCCGGTTTTCAATTCTGAAGCAGAGACCATGCTATTCTCCTTTTAAATTCCATATCTTATCTCAAAACCCTTAAAATCACCGGTATAGTCTTCCCAGTTCACCTCTATGTTATCAACCCGTGCCCCGGGTGGTCCTTTACGGCACCAATCGATCAGGTTTTGAAGTGCCGATTGTGGACCCTCAGCAACAACCTCAACCCGGCCATCGGGCAGATTTTTCACCCAGCCGGTTAGATTGAGTTTTCTTGCGATATCCCGGGTATGGGCACGAAAGAATACCCCCTGTACAATGCCACAGATAAATAGGTGGATTCGGCCCTTATCTTCCATTTCTCTCTAACCTGTAAATAATTATAACAATATTCTTTTGCCTGTCAATAATTTTTGATGCGGTAGTAATCTATACCCTGATGATTGACCAGTCTTACTTTTTTATCGGCTATAAGATGGGCAAGAATCTTAACTGCCTCATTCCGATTCAATCTTAAAACATTTGTTATATCGTTCAGTGTTACGGGTCTTCTTGCCAGTAGATTCAAAATTAAAGTTTCCTTTCTTTCTTTTGTAGTCCTACCCCTTTTTTCTTTAAAATCAACAATTATTTCACATTCATTTCCCAGATATTTTTTTATTTTTAAGAGCTCTTCTTTCAATAACGGAAGGGCCCTGTCATCACTCGGGGGTCTGACCACCGTATTCAATTGAACCCGCTCGGGTTTAATCTGTGATATAATCTTTTTCAATCCCTCAAGCTCCTCCTTGTTATCATTAAACCCTTTGATTAACATAATCTCTAACCAGATCTCTCCTTTATATTTTTTTCGAAACTCAATCAATCCCGAAATTGTCTTTTTTAAAGTTATTAAGGGATGTCCGCAATGAATCCTTTTAAATGTCTCCAAGTTTGCTGTCGTCAGGGTTGGTAATACTACATCAGCCAAAAGGAGGTCTTGCTGGACCGAAGGCTTATAAAGAAGTGCACCGTTGGTAATAACCGCAACAGGAATTTTGGTAAACTTCTTAATCGCACGGATTAAATACCCAATCTTCGAATTCAAGGTTGGTTCACCTGAACCCGAGAAGGTGATGAAATCCACCCTCTTGTTTTTTTTGAGAGATTCTTTTAATTCCCTTAGTATTCTTTTTGGGGGTAAATAAATCCTGCGCCTCATTGTCTTGGTGGTGGTTCTCCCCAACTGGCAGTAGATACAATTATAGGTACAGGTTTTATAAGGAACCAGATCAATCCCCAGCGAAAGTCCGAGCCGTCGTGATGGAACCGGTCCGTAAATTAAACTTGCCTCAGACATTAAGATTTGACTTTTTTTATTCTATTGTTGTGGTCTAACAGAACAATCGTTGGTTTAAAATTGGGGGCGGTATTTATATCGGTGAGCATATAAGATAGAATACAAAGCCGATGCCCCACCTTACCCTTTAAAGAGGCTGGACCATAAAGGACAAATCTACCCGAATTTGGTTTTTCAGGAATTGTGTAGGTCTCAAGCCGCTCGCCATTATCATAATTTAAAACCTGGACTCTTTCTCCAGGGATGATATTAGCAATTTCCATTATTCTTGCATCAATCCCCATACTTCCTTTATAATGGAGGACTGTGGCGGTGATGGTTGCCTCGGTTATCTTTGACTTCAAGACCTCAACAAAGGAATTCCTTTTCCATTTTTCAAATCCCTCTTTGATGATTACCCGGTGGCTGGCAAAGGGAATCCGGGGAATATTCTCTTTTGGAAAGAATTGCACAGAAATTGTATCAGAACCCGATTTTAATCTTCCCCCTACCATCTTTATCCTGTATCCCAACAATAAAACATTCCCGTAAATCGTTGTTGATTCCGTATAGACCCCGACCAGCGAATGGACGCTTCCCTTTATCCCTGTTTCTTCCCTCAATTCGCGCAATACCGCCTCTTCCGGTGATTCATTTTGTTCAATAAAACCTGAAGGCAATGCCCAATGTCCCTTCTTGGGTTCAACCCCTCTCCGGACAAGCAATATTTCACCTGCCTCATTCTGCACCAGGGCAGCCACAGCCGGCAATGGGTTCTGATAAGAATACCATCCACACTGCTGACACTTGAGGTGGTGGCTTTTTTCTTTTTTTTGCTTAATCAACTTACTCCGACATAAAGGGCAGAATTGATAACCAATCACGTTTTTCATCAGGATATTATATATAAAATTTAACAAAAATCAATGCCGGCTAATTCCTTTAGTCTATTTGGCTATTGACTTTCCTTTTAATTTTAATTATAATTACTTGTGGAAAAAAACTTAGAAACAATTACCCTAACCTCCTCAAGTCTGGAAAAACTGGAAAGGTTATTGGGTAATTTCTGCACCCAGACGAATACTATCTGGGCAATCTTAATCACTAACTCGGGGCACCTGATTGTTCAGCGGGGATTTGTCCGTCCATTTGATGTCCTGACAATTGCTGCACTGACGAGCAATATCTTTAACTCAACGATGGAATTGGCAAATCTTATCGGCGAAAAGAAATTCAGGGAATTATTTCAGGAAGGTACAAGGTCAAGTATATACTACATTTCTGTAGATACCAATTATCTATTAGTCTCAATGTTTGATGACCGCACAATACCCGGGGTAGTAAAGGTTGCCTCAGAAGAGTTTTCAAGGGCGGTGCGCGATATTATAAAAGAAGGATTAGAATGAAAAATATCAGTTTAGAAAATTTTTATGTATACGAGGGGAATCGTGTGGCATATTTGGCCGCGCAAAAGATTATTCAATTTCCCGGAGAAATCTTTAATCCATTTTATATATTCTCTGGTGGGAGCTTTGGTAAAACCCATCTCCTCTGGGCAATATATGAAGAGTTAAAAAAGAAAGGGGAGGTCTTCATATTTACCGGTAAGGAATTTGAAAAATACCTTGCGGATACCGATGTATTCAACACCCCGGTAATCGTTGATGACCTTCACCTTATTTCGGACAAATATCAGGAAAAATTATTAACAATGATTGATGTGCTTTTGTTAAATAACAGGCAAATGTGTTTCTCCGGAAATGTAGCACCAAGGGAACTCAAAAACCTCAATCAAAAAATTATCTCCCGATTGGAGGGTGGACTTGTCTGTGATATTTTACCCCCAAAAGAACTGCAGCTTGTTGAGTTTATCAAAAAAAAGTCTGAGGAAAAGGGGGTGATTATACCGGATGAGATTGCCCTTGAACTAACCCACCTTGCAGTTGGTTCTTTAAGAACAGTTGAAGGAATGGTCAATCGCCTTGCCGCCTATGCATCTTTGGGTAATGTCTCCCTTGATTTAGGTAATATTCGTCTTATCCTCAAGGAATTCTATCCCAAGGGAATCTACAGTCCGGTATCATCCCTGCTTGAAGAATTGAAGAAGAACGCGGATGAGGTTCTTAATGAAATTGCTGAAGGAGTAGACCTCCGTAAGGAATATAAAGAAAAGATTTATATCTGGGAGATGAAGGGATTTGATATATCGGGATTGAAACCGCTTATTGAGGGGGATATAGAGGTCCTTACTAATGCATATAATGAATTTATCAAAAAAGTGGAAAGACTGATTGAACTACAAAAAGAGTTTGGTACCCTTGATACCAGTAAGGCACCGGAAGAGGCGATAAAGGTAGAGACCATGCTCTTCTCACCGGATAAAATTCCTGATATTGAAAAACTGATTGCCGAGATCAAGTCCCGAACACTTGAAACTGAAATGCCTCCCAAATTTGCTGAATATTTAGTTGGAGAGTGTAATCAGACTGCCTACGATATTTATCATAATTCGATCGTCCCGAATTTAGGAAAAAGGTTCAATCCCTTTATTATATTCGGGGGCAAAGGAACGGGTAAGACTTATCTCCTTGAGGCGATCAGCGACGACCTAAAACGCCGTCATTATAAGGTTTATTTTAATGACCTTGCTCAAGGGTCCGGGTTTACTTTTGAAGAGGAGGCGGGATTTAATGCCTTGATTCTGGATAACTTCTCAAGTATATTTTCTGCCGATGAAAAAAGGCGTAAGGATTTTTTTGAATTGATGATGTCGTTCATAAAAAATGACAGACCGGTCTTTATCGCCTCCCTCCCCTTTCCGGAGAATGTCGCACTCTCTGATGATGAACGATTGACCTTTGAATTGGGGATTGAAGTCTTTCTCTCACCACCCACGCCTGATATTATTGAAAAAATTTTGCGTAAGAGGCTAAAAGAGGCAGAGTTAGAAGAAGCCCAGAAAAAGGGCATTCCAGCGTTCAATTCATTTTATGAGATTGATGAATATGTAAATTCCCTTCTTAAAAAAATGCCCGAGCCTGAGGCGGTATCCGAGATTGTCCATCTTGGATTACCGGGTGAAGAAGAGCCTACATCGGTACCGGTTGAGCAGGAAATAACTGAGAAATCTACCCCGGAAAAGCAAGTGGTGCTTGAAGAATTAGCGCCCCATCCGCCACTAAAGAAATTAAAGGAAGAGCGCTTGATTCTCACCCACATTGCTGATGAATTGATTGAAGAGAATTTTTAATCTATGTTAAAAAATTGATATGGCAATCAAAGGTTCATTGAGTGAAGCGAATCTACCCGATGTGATACAGCTTTTAAGTTTTTCTCTAAAATCGGGTTGTCTTTCTGTTACTGATGGCAGAAATTTCGGTAACATATTTATAAAAGAGGGCAAGATAGTCTATGCAACTCTGTTAAATAGAAAAGACCGTCTTGGCGATGTACTCTTAAAAAAAGGAATAATTGATGAATCCATGCTTAAGCAGGCCCTTGAAGAACAGCGTACCAAGAGCAAGAGACTGGGTGAGATTTTAGTCGAGAAAGGTTTCATCACTCAGGAAATACTGGCGCAGGAGTTGACCAATCAGATTACGGAAACGATCTTCACAATGCTCACCTGGGAGAGTGGATATTTCAACTTTGAGGCAGATTTACTCCCTGGACCGGGTGAGTTTCTGGTTCAACTTTCACCCCAGCAGGTTCTACTTGAAGGCGCACGGCGTATTGACGAGTGGCGCAAGATTGAAAATAAACTCCCTCCTTTTGAAACTGTCCTTGTTGTAAAATCCGAAACTCAGGGTGTGCCCCTCACCCTTGAAGAAGAGAAGGTGTTATCGTTGATCGATGGAACACGTACCATTGATGATATCCTCAAGCTCTCAGAATTCGACTTTTTTGAGACCTGTCGGACAATTTATGGCCTAATTTCTGCCGGGCTGGTGGAGAAACCCAAAAAAACCCTGATTGAGAAGAAGACGGTCGGTGATATTACCGAATATAAAAATTTAGGTTTTGCCTTCCTCAAGACTGAAATGTATGAAGAGGCGGAGCGTGAATTCAAGAAGATTCTGGAAATTGACCCCAATAATGTCGAGGCGCTGTTATACCAGGGTTTGATTGAATTGAGGAGAAAAAATTATGACCGGGCAAAGGAATATTTGACCAGGGCAGATAGCATCGAAAAACGTCCATCAATCTTAAATAATCTTGGTTATCTTTATCTTCTGACCGATGAAGTTGAATTGGCCCTTAAATTTTTAACTCAGGCAAAAGAGAGCGCACCGGATAACCCAAAGGTAAATTGCAACTTGGGTATTGCCCATTATAAAAACGGAGAGCTGGATAAGGCAAGGGAGATTTTAAGTCAGGTTATTGAGAAGAAACCGGAACTTTTAACTCCCCATATCTATCTTTCTGTAATCCTTGTAAAAATTGCTACAATTAGAGGGGGTAAAGAAGAAGTAGATGAAGCCATCAATTTTCTAAAGACCTGTATTAATAGATTCCCGAGAAATGAAATCTTCAAGAATAATCTTGCGGTTTTATATGAAGCAATTGACTTACCGGAAGAGGCAGAAAGGTCCTATCGTCAGGCACTTGAGGATGCGCCTAATGATTATTTTGTTTTGAAAAACCTCGCTGATTTCTATTACGAATCCCAGATTTTAGGAGCCGCCCGGGAATTATATGAGAAGATTCCCGAAGAAAAGAGAGACTGGGAGGTTTTATTTAAACTGGGAAACATTTATATGCGCCAGGGCGATACGGAAGAGGCGCTAAATAACTGGCAAAAGGCAAAGGCCTTGAATCCCGAACAGGAGATTATTACCCGCAATATTGAAGTCCTGCAGAAGGCCCGTGGAAAATAACTTTGTAGAACTGATTCAATTTATTGAGAAAAAGACCTCATTTCCCTGCACCAAATATAAAGTAAGGCCACTACAAAGAAGAATCAGGGTACGCATGCGTGACCTTGGAATTGTTGATTTTTCACAATATTATGAATTTTTGAAAAACAATCCAGAGGAGTTTGAGAAACTTTTAAGCGTATTGACGATCAATCTCTCTTATTTTTTTCGAAACCCGGAGACATTTAACTATCTGAAGGAATCGATCTTCGTTGAACTTTCAAAAAAGGAGCGTTTGATTTTCTGGAGTGCGGGCTGTGCCCAGGGTGAAGAGCCCTACTCCCTTGCCCTCCTTGCCGCCGAGATGGGAATGCTTGAGCGAATTAAAATATACGGCACAGACATCGACCAGAAGGCATTAAGCCAGGCAAAGGAAGGGATATATCTACCGGTGACATTTCAATATACCCCGCAATATCTGATTGAGAAATACTTCAATAAAAAGAACAATCATTTTCAAATCATAGAGGAGATCCGTTCGGTCGTAGAATTTTATAATCTTGACCTATTTAGTAATGTTCCATTTCGTGATTGTGATCTTATTATGTGCCGAAATGTCTTAATATATTTACAGAAAGAGGCACAATCCGAACTTCTTCTAAAATTCTACAAACTCCTAAAACCGGCTGGTTATTTGGTGATTGGTAAAGTAGAACTACTGCTGGGAATCCCCGAGGCAAAATTCTTTGAGCCGGTAAGTCAAGCAGAAAGGATATATAGAAAGATTTGATTGACTTGAAGATGGTTGAGATATGACCGAATTAAAGGTGGGAATTGGTGAGGTAAGGGTTGAAAGGGGTGATGTGGTTCTTTCAGCATACGGTGTGGGGTCCTGTGTAGTGGTGGTCTTTTATGAAAAGGAAAAAAAAGTAGGAGGCCTTGCCCATATCCTTCTGCCCGGTGGAAATGAAGAGAGTCTCAAAACCTGTGGTGGTGCGATAAAGGAACTCTTAAGAAGATTTGAGGCACTGGGAATAAAAAGGGAAAATATTGTGGCAAAGATTGCCGGTGGTGCTACAATGTTTAAAGAATTCAATCACTCCTCCATCGGCAAAAGGAATGTTATGGAAACCAGGGCACTTTTGGGAAAACTTGGGATACCGATTGTGGGTGAAGATGTACTGGGCGAGCGGGGCAGGACGGTTATCTTTAATCTCAAAAACGGTGAGGTGAGGGTAAGGTCTTATCGTCGGGGTGAAAAGATTATATGAAAAAAAAGGTCTTGATTGTTGAGGATTCAATATTGATGCAGCGGGTGCTCGGTGATATTATCAAAAATAGTATAGAATTTGAGGTATGTGCCTATGCCCGGAGTGTTGATGAGGGCTGGGCAAAGTTCAATAGACTCAAACCGGATATCATCACCCTTGATTATGAACTACCCGGAGAAAATGGGCTCGTCTTACTGAAGAAGATAATGGAACATAAACCTACACCGGTTCTTATGATCTCGGCCCATACCAAAGAAGGGGCAGAGTTGACCATAAAATCCTTAAAGATGGGGGCGGTTGACTTCTTTACAAAACCCTCCGGTCCGATCTCTCTTGACCTATATCAGTACAAAGAGGAACTGTTGAAAAAGCTCATTTCGGTTGCCCAGGCAAATGTCTATTTCCGGGAAGAGAGTCCACTTATAAAGGTCCGGCAGCGCAGGCTTGATTATTATATCGGAATTGCCTCTTCAACCGGTGGGGTAAGAACATTGAATAGGTTGATCCCTCAATTTCCCAATGAGAGTGGTCTACGGATAATGGTGGTGCAACATATGCCCAGATTCTTCACCACCAGCCTCGCCCATCATCTAAATGAACAGTCAACCCTGGTAGTAAAAGAGGCACAGGATAACGATGAGATTTTACCGGACGAGGTTCTGATTGCACCCGGTGGCCTCCACATGAAGGTAAATGATACCGGAGAAAGGGTAATACTTTCTGATGAACCACCAAGGCATGGGGTAAAACCATCCGCCGATATCCTGTTTGAATCAATGGCACAAGTCTACCAAAAGAAGATGATTGGTATAATTCTGAGTGGAATGGGGCATGATGGAACAATGGGGCTTAGAAAGGTTAAAGAGCGGGGCGGTATTGTAATTGCCCAGGACCCAAAGGAGGCGACCATCGCGGGTATGCCTCAATCTGCAATTGAATCCGGGATTGTTGATTATATCCTTCCAGTAGCGAATATCCCGGCGAAGATTATGGAGATTGCCGAAGATGACTGAAAAGATACAGGAGAAACTTGAGACATTAAAAAAGATGGTGGCTGATTACAAACCGCAGCTGGAGCAAGATATCAAAGAACTTATCAAGGGGATCTATATTGAAATTGCCAGTGCAAGTAAGGCATTAACTCAGGCCCAGGATGAATTGAGACGGATTGTCCTTGAAATTAAGAGCAAAAAGATATCGCAGGTTGATGCAGGTAGATTCTATGCATTCTTAAAATCAAAGACCTCGGCTGAACTTGATATTGCTACACTCATTGACCGAGCCTGGAATCTTATTGTTGTGGAGGAAAATGACGAGGCAATAAAGGTTTTGAATGAGGCATTAAATATCAATCCCAAACATATTCGTGCCCTCGGGCTAATGGGACTGGCATTGATGAATAAGGAGTTGTACGATGAGGCAATGCTCTATTTTCAGAAGGTCTTGATTCAAGAACCCGAAAGCCCATTTGCCCTGAATAATTTAGGATTTATCTGCTACAAGAAGGGAATATGGGGCGAGGCGATTGAACACCTCTCAAAGGTAACAAAACAGACAAAGGACCGACAGGCAAGGCTTTATGCCAATTATTATCTTGGACTTGTCTATTATGAACGGGGAATGATTTCTGATGCAGTAAGATTTTTTGAGGAGGCAATAAAGATTGGACCCAATCTCCAGGAGGCCTACTACTACTTAGGAATGGCCGAGTTAAAAAGGTATGAATTCAAAAAGGCGGTAGAGTGGTTTGAAAGGTGTATCAAAATTGATGAGTCAACCAAATATGCCCGACTCGCCAAAGAGGAACTGGCAAAGATAAAACCAATAACCGAGCCAGAGAAGATAATGAAGAAAAATTTGGGCAAGGATTCCCAATAAATGAATCTGAAAGATATAATGTGTGATATTGCAGATTTCATTATCCATACTGGAGACTTTATATATAGAGTATCAAGACAAAAAAAGAGAATCCATTACAAGGGGGCAGTTGACCTTGTAACCCAGTTTGATAAAATCTCCCAGCGGCGAATCGTCAATTTTCTTAAAAAGCAATTCCCCGATTTTGGAATTCTGAGTGAAGAGAACTTCCACCACCAGCGAGACAGTCAAATCAGGTGGATCCTTGACCCCCTTGATGGTACGACCAACTTTGCCCATAATCTTCCAATCTGGTCAATCTCACTCGCCCTGGAGGTTGAAATGGAGATTGTCCTCGGAGTGGTTTACGACCCAACAAGAAGGGAGTTATTCTCCGCAATAAAGAGTCGGGGTGCCTATTTAAATGGGAAGAGAATCAGGGTCTCAAGGACAAAGGATTTAAAAAAGAGCCTTTTGGTTACAGGATTTCCCTATGATATCCGGACCTCAAAGGATAACAACATCAAAAATTTTGCGAAATTCTGTCTTTCTTCCCAGGCAGTAAGGAGGCTTGGCTCAGCTGCACTTGACCTCTGCTATACTGCCTGTGGCCGCTTTGATGGATACTGGGAATTGAAATTATCACCCTGGGATCAGGCAGCGGGGTATTTAATCTTAAAAGAGGCAGGGGGAAAAATAACAGATTTTAAAGGGAATCCATTTAGTATCTATGGGAGGGAGGTCTTAGGCACAAACGGCCTCATTCACAACCAGATGATAGAAATCCTTAATAAAAATTAAAAAAATTTATTTTATCCCTTGACAAATTAAAATTTTTGCATATAATATATATTATGATTAAGAAATTTAAAAATTGTCCATCCTGCGGGGAGAGGATGGTGATAAGTGAATTAAAGTGCCCTAAATGTGATTTGAGGGTAAAGAAGGATTTTACCCCTTGCGAATTCTGTCAGCTTCCGGAAGAGGATTATGAATTCTTAAAGGTCTTTTTGAGAACCGAGGGTAAGATAACCGATATGGAAAAGATTTTGAATGTCTCATACCCCACGATAAAGGCAAGGTTAAAGTCTCTATTAAACAGTCTCAATCTATCACCGATTGGAGAGCCAATCGACCCGATTGAGGCAATTGCCCAGGGAAAGATTTCGGTTGATGAGGCAGTTGCGATATTAAAGAGCAGGAGGCAGAGATGAAATTCTGGGTCAATTCAATATTTTATGGGGTTATATTGCTTGCGATTGGAGTGATTATCTGGCTTTCCAATCTCCACATCATCCACATAGTCTGGCGTCGGGATTGGCCAGTAATTCTGATTGCAATTGGAGTGCTTGAACTAATAAAGGCCATCATAAGAAGATAGTCCTTGAATGGGCAATTGATGGCAAAATGAATAGGAGGATTTATGTCTGAAGAGAGGATAAAGATATTAAGGATGGTTGCCGAGGGAAAGATTACCCCTGAGGAGGGAGAGCGCCTCTTGAGTGCCATCAAAGAGAGTGATGAGAAAGCAAGATTCTTCAGGGTTAGGGTCTCGGATAAAACATCGGGCAAGACCAAGGTTAAGGTTGATATCCCGATAGGAGTATTAAAGTTTGTCTCTAAACTCGGCACAATCTTTAAGGGAGTAATACCGGAAAAGGGATTCAAGATGAATATCAAGGGAAAAGAAATCTATCTTGATGAGATGACTCCAGAGATTATTGATAATATCCTCAACGAAATTACTGAAGGAGGCAGGTTCACACTCGTTGAGGTTGATGACGATGAAGAGAATCAGCGCGTGGAGGTATTCATTGAATGAAAGGTTGAGAATCCTTAAATTGTTAGAAGAGGGAAAGATAAATGCCGAAGAGGCGGCAAGGCTCTTGGAGGCTCTGAATTATGGAGAGTCAAAGAAAAAGAGCCGGTACTGGGGATTCTTTGATTTCTTTCCGAATTTTATCCATGAGTCTTTCAAAGATTTTGATTATGAAGAAAAGAGCAAGTTTGGTAAAAAAGAGAAGATTGAATTGCGGGGCGTAAGCGGCGATATTGAACTGATTGGCACCGATGATGAGATGATAAAAATCCAGAAGCGCGGACTGGCAAGAATCAGTGAGGAAGATGGTATCTTAAAAATACGGGCGGTAAGCGGCACTATTATCATCTGGACACCACCGAAGATAGATATTGAGCTGAAGAGCGTCTCCGGAAATCTAACCATGGAAAATATTGAAGGAAGGGTAACCTTTCATTCGGTAGCAGGCAGGGTTAAAGGTAAAAATCTATCCGGCAGTCTCTATTGTAAAGTCGCGGGCGGCGATATTGAACTTGATTACCGAAGAATTGAAGAATTGAATATCAACTCTGGAGGTGATGTAATATTGCATCTACCTGAAGAAACCACCGCGGAGATTGAGATTACTGCTGGTGGCGAAATTCTTTGTGAATTTGAATTGAAAGAGGAGATAAATGAAAGGCAATATCTCAAGGGTATCATCAACTCGCCAAAGGCTAAGGTCAAAATCAACGCGGGTGGGGATGTATCTTTGATAAAAAGAACTTCAGGAGATTAAGATGGGTTGCCGGATACTAATTGCAATCTTTTTGATTGTGCTTGGCGGCTGGATATGGGCGAGTAACTGGGGGATTACGGTCTTTTCGTTCTACCGAGACTGGCCAGTAATACTTATCCTCATTGGAATGGGAATACTTTTGAAATTTAGAAGAAGGCGGCTTTCACGCTGAAACGGCAAAAAGATGAATAAGGTTTTCTCTTTTACATTGGTTCCGTTTGTAGTATTAGTAAACCTTTTTTTGGGCGACGGAGGTCTGCTCAAGGCTGAGACAAGACCTTCATTGATGCACGGCTATACCCTTTATAGTCCAATCCCGTCAAAGCAGGGGGATTATCAACTACCACCATTATCCTTTTATGCCGCTTACAAAAGACCACTCTTTAACTCGTTCATTACCGGTGCCCTAATAATGGAAGCAGCAGAAGAATCCTTACAACCAAAAAAACCATTCTGGAAACAGGCAGGAATTTATGGATTGGAGTTTATAGGTGCTGGTGCATCAGCCACTCTATTGGTGCCCATCGCCACGATATTTATTATTGAAGGCGACCCGGACTACTGGCATTACGATGAGTGGACAGTCATCTATGCCTTTGGTAACGCCCTGTGCACCAGTACGTGCGCCTGGGGTATGGGAAGATTGTTCAGGCAAAAGGGTAGTTGGTTGAAGGCCGCACTCTGTGCTGGTTTAGGAGGATTTATCGGCGGTTGTTATTTAACCACAGGGAATTCTTTCCGCGAAGAAGTGTGGCCCTGGATATTTGGTATAGGATTACCCGCCTCAGGTGCAGTTTGGGGATTTAACTTCTAAGGGTTAGAAATATCCCCAATATATCCCCGGTTAAGGCAACAAGAAAATGTAGCATGGCACAGGGGATAAAGCTATGTGCCCGGATTCCCATTATTCCCAGAAAAAATCCGGCAAGGATTGAGCCATACGCCTCAAGGGGTGGTTTACGATAATGGAGCAGGGCAAAAGGAATTGTCTGGGTCAGTATTGCAATTCTATAGTCAATCTTCTTTGCCAGTCCAAAGAGCATAAAGCCCCGGAAGAAGAATTCCCAGGCAAACATATGAAATAACTGGATGAGTTCATAGGTAATAAAAAAATTCCAGTTCTTGCCAGCCTTTTTGTATAAAGGATAGAAAGACCCAAGATTTGAAAACTTAAACGCAAGAATGAGCACAATCAACATAATACAAAAAAAGAACGCCAGGTCCTTTATCCAGATTTTTATCTTTCCCAAACTTATCCCGTAGTCTTTTGGTTTATTCTTAAATAAGACCATATGAAGAAACGGTGAAGTCAAATAGATAAACCCGGTGATTAGCAGTTTTTCAAGAAATGGCTCGTTAGCAAAGAATATCTTTGTTCTTTTAAGGTATATTGAAAATAGCAAAATAAAACAGGAATAAAGAATAATCGTCAGAACTTCTAAATCAAACTTTTTTACTTCTGACAAAATCTCAGCCAGCCACTTCTTCATCTTAATATTCTGCCCAATATATTTTGTAGTAATTTTTTTGTTTTCGGAAATAACCCTTTACCGTGGCTGGTTGTATCACCCCACCAAAGACGAGTACACGCTCGTTTTCATATCTTGCTATAACCCTGATTCCGAGACTACAATGGGCATAAACATAATTGTTTGTAGTAAGTGAATCAATCCAGACTTTTAATCCCGAAATCATTATATTTATTGAATCTGCAACATTGAAAAATTCGGCGATTTTTGACTTCAAACCTTCAAAATCAAGGTTATGCTGGTCAAGATAATCTGTGTCAAGATAATTAAAGACCATCCTTTCATCTTCACTTTCCACCGCCTCCTTCAACCGCTTTATATCCTTTATTAAATTTATCTTTTCGTCCGGTAACAATTTTTTAATTATGAATACAATAAGAATACTGATAAGTATAATCAGAGTTATTTTTTGCCATTTGTTCATCTTCAGGAAATGATTAGCAAAATACCCAGTCCAAAGAACAGAAGGGCGGTTAAAAGCTTTATCAGCGGTATTCGCCTTGATAGTGCATCCGCGACATTTTCCCGGGAAATAAGGCTTGTTAGAACCGCAATGATAATCAGGGGAAAGATGAACATAATGTTATAAATGATCAAAAGAATCACGGGTTTGAGTCCCAGGGCAGCCCTAGAAACAACGAAGGTAATTGTGGGGAGATATACCTGCCCGGTGCATCCAAATTCAAGAAAAGAGATTAACCCTCCGGCAATAAAAGAACCGATTATTATTCCGCCAACCCCGGTTTTTTCCTTTATCTCTTTATGAATCCGCTGTTTGATTATAAGGGGTAATTGGAGAATCATCCTGTTAAAATCTCCGCGCCGTGCTACAAAATAGTCATAAAGGCTCAATATACCAAGAATAAGCGCAAAAATTCCAAATGATAAGAATATTATCCGCCTTAAAAATTTTATTGCTGAAAGCATATTTATAATGGTATAGGCACCGAATCCAATTGCGAGATAGCATAGAAAGACCGCCGAAATAAAGGATACAGCCATTGCAATAATTGATTTCTTCTTTTGGCCAATGAAGATAAGGTAACTTATAAAGAAGATAATGGTTGCAAAGGCACAGGGGTTTACTCCATCTATTAAACCTGCAAGCATAATACCCAAGATAGAAAATTTTTTAAATCTCTCTACAATACCCTCTTCCGCAGCCGTGAATTTTAATGTATCAAGTCTTGGGCTTCCCCCTGAATATTTTTGCAGTAGACCCTCCAATTTGTCAGCGGCGATATCCCTTATAATAAAATCTTCACCAATAAATATTGCCGGGACAATCAATCTCCTTGCTTCCGGAATTTTTGTTAAATCAGCAAGTCCCTCATAAAGAATCTTGCTCTTAGCGTCAAAGATGTTATAACGATGGATGACCATATCTGGGTATTTTTCCTTCAAACCATTAAGGAGTGCCTCAGCGCGATTGCATTCTGGGCAGGATGGTTGATAGAAGTAATACAAATTGACCTCTTTAGTGGTTTTCTTCAGGGTATCTTGTTTTACCGCAACGGTGTCCCTTTTTACTGGAGGAATTTTTCTTTCCGCATATCTCTTTAGGATCAAACCCAATTTCTCTTTTACTGCTTCTGGTCCATAAAATGCCGAATCACCAACAAAGACAATGGGCAGATCTTCACCGATATTCTGGATATTCTTTTCTTTCTCCATCTGCTCAAGTAGTTTGTAATTGTCAAGATTGTTCAGGTCATATTTTTTCAAATTGAATTTATAGACTCTTTGTAGTAGCGGAATATCACCAAGGAGTATATCCATACAATGGCCGCAGGAAGGTGAATAGAAGAAATGGACGGTAATCACCTCTGAAGCCGCGTTGGCATAAAATGGTAAAAATAAGTTCAAAATTCCGATGGCAGATGCCAGATGCCCACCAATTAGATTCAAAACTTTTTGTTTACTTGTCAATATATTTAAATTTCGGAATTTTGGGGTTTGGGATTTTATCATAAAATAATTGGGTCATGCAGGATTCGAACCTGCGGCCACCGGATTAAAAATCCGATGCTCTGCCAACTGAGCTAATGACCCAAGCAATCATTATCTTATCCAAAAATTATTGATTGTCAAGCACCCTTTTTTGTCTGGGCACTTGACACTGGAAAAAGGATATCTATAATTATCTTTGTAAAAATATGAATATAGAAAGTGAGATTGAACAGGCGCTGAAGGAGAATAAATTTGAAATTGCAGCCCAATTGATAGTTAAGGAGAGCCGTGAACTGCTACAACCAGGTAAAATTAAGATCCTGAGAGATCTTCTAAGAGTAATCCCCGAAGACGAATACTTGAGAAATCCAAAACTTTTACTCGTTAGTGCAAATACTGATTATCTAAGTGGTGAACTGCTCAGTGCCGAGAGGAAAATTAAGACAGCAATACCTAAATTGAAGAAGCAAAATGATAAATCAGGGCTTTCTGCGGCATACCGTTGTCTTTCTTATATCTATCAGGACATGGGAAAAAA
The DNA here is from genome assembly GCA_039802265.1 of Caldifarciminota bacterium. Lineage (GTDB taxonomy): Bacteria > Hydrothermota > Tepidihabitantia > SM23-42 > JAOAFX01 > JBDRWI01. The sequence goes on from JBDRWI010000003.1 coordinate 19,846, forward strand.
TAAAAAGGCGATTGAGGTATCAAAACTTGGATTGAAGCTTTTATCATCCGATGACTTCCGTAGCAGAGCCGGTTTACTCTCCACAATGGCAGGAAGTTACTGGCGGCTTTTAAATTACCCAAAGGCATTAAGGTTTTATAAAAAAGTTATGGATATCTACATAGCACTTGGTGACAAAGAAGGAGAAATCCGCACGCTCGCAAACTCATCAACAATAGATATGAAATTAGGCAACTTTCAAAAGGCAAGGAAAGAAAAGGAAGAGGTGCTGAGATTTTATGAAAATTCAGATAATAGAAGGAGTTATTGCCTCGCTGCCTTAAATCTTGCGGCACTTTATCTTTTAATGCGGGAACTTGACCGTGCGGAATCACTCTCTACCACCGCAATCACCGAGGCGATGAAAATAGGTCTTGGACTCGCCATCGGACCAGCAATGGTAAATTTAGGTGAGATAATGATGCTACAGAAAAAATTTAAACAAGCGGAGGATACCCTCCTACAGGCAATGAAAAAGACCGATGATGCCCAGACTTCATCGTTTTTAACCAACTGCTGTATTGCATTAAGTAGATTATATCGCCTGCAGAATAAGATTGATTTAAGCAAAAAATATGCGCTAAAGGCATTGGAATCTTGCCCGGCAGATACACCAATTGAAAGGGCCGGTGCTGAGTTCAATATGGCACAATTACACTTTGCAACCGGCAGATACACAGAGGGTCTCAAATTATTGAATGAATCGCTTAACTATTATAAAAAAATGAAAATGGCATATCATATCGCCACTTGTTATTTGGAACGCACAGATGTTTTATTAAATCAAGAAAAAAAAGCATCTGCCGTTAAGACATTTTCAAAGGCACTCAATATCTGTCAGAGATACGGCTATGATTTTTTATTTGACCCATCAATTTTTAATAATTACTGGCATCTTGTTGAAATCTTGAAACCAAGCCGCCCGGTTCTTTATATTAAAAAACTACATTTGAAATATAAACCACTACCGATAACTGGATTAAGACTGCCAAAGATAAAATTTTTCACCCTTGGAGAATTTGAAATCTTTGTAAATGGAGCAAAAATAGAAAGATGGCGAAGAAATTCGGCACGATGGGTATTGAGCCTACTCTTTACAAAACAGATAATAAATAGAGGTGGTGAACTCGTATTTGAAGATAAATTCGTTCCCAGGGATTCACTACTGCTCGCGCTCTGGCCCAATAAACCTCAGGCACTTGCCGTAATGAATCTACAGGTTGCTATAAACGAAGTGCGCAAAAGATTGGAGCCTGGTTTAAAAGAAGGAAAAAAATCACAAATAATAGAATACGAAAATCACTCTTACCGGTTGAGGTTGGATAGAATCCACACCGACTTAGAAGATTTTTTGAAATTTTATCGTCAGGCAAGGCAATCAGAGATATCCGGAAATTACAAAGATGCATCGAAATTCTACCAGAAAATCTTTGATTTGTATAAAGGTGATTTTCTGTCTGGTATTGATTTAACCGAAGTCTTTGCTATTCGTGAAGAATTGAGTCAGATATTTGTAAGATCCTTACTGGCATCAGCACGGATAAACTTAAATGAAAAAAATATTGAGACAGCAGTCAACCAGTGTAAAATTGCATTAACAAAAGACCCTTACTCAGAAGAATGCTATCGCCTCTTGATGGAATGTTATGCACGGATGGATAGAAAGGATCTGGTATTAAAACAATATGAAAAGATTAAAAACATCCTCAAGGATGATTTGGGGCTGGAACTGAGTAGGGAAACAGAGGATTTGAAGAATCGACTTCTATCGTAAATTTTTTTATAATTAGCAGGGCAAGGCTTTAGCCTTGCATAAAAATGCTTCAGACCACACTGGCTGCCATACCCTAAAGCAATCGCTAACCCCTTTCACCACAACCTGGTAAGCCTCTGGTAAGTGTATTTTAGTAAAATTTATTGTGATTAGCAGGTTATATAATGACCGTTTTAAGGTTAAACAGTTCAAAAAAAGAAAAATAATTTCAAGGCAGAACAAAAAGAAAATGAGTAATAAATCTAAGAGATTATGGTTTTTAAGAATATACAAGGACTATGAAATCCGTAATTGGTCAATTGATTGAAAGGAGGTGCATTATGCAGAGGCAGATAGCCTTGCTGATTTTTCTGTTGTCGTGTATCCAGATCGGCTCTGGATACATCCTCAAGTCCGATGTCCTATCAGGTGGTGGCACCGGAATGTTTTCTTCATCCTATATCGCAAAAGGCTCACTCTCCCAGATGACGACAAGTAGCCCCTGGTTAACAAGTTCCGGATACAAAGCAATCGTCGGTTTCTGGCATCCATATCCATTTGGACCAGGCGTGGAAGAAAAATTTTCAGGTCAGGGTCAAATTCCATTCCGATATTTCCTTTACCCTAATACACCCAATCCAGTGAGAGACTTTTTAACCATAAAATATTCAATTGCAAAAAGGAACAAAGTTATCCTTGATATCTATAATCCGCTGGGGCAAAAGGTCGCCACCCTGATAGATGAAGTGCAGAATCCAGGTGACTATAAAGTTACCTGGCATTTGCCAAAAAATTGTCTTCCTGCTGGAGTTTATTTCTATAGACTAAAGGCTGGAGACTATGAAAGTATAAAAAAGATGGTTCTTTTGCAAAAATAAGGAGGTAAACCATGAAGAAATTATTAGCAATAATCACCGGGGTATTGTTCACCACAACAATCCCCTACGCCCTTGAATCTGATGGTGCATTCAGTATAAACAAGGGCAATGTGAAAATAGAAAAGATAGAGAAAGGAGATGCGGGACCATTATCTGTTCCCCTGAAACTCAATTATCAGGGTTATTTGACCGATAATAGTGGGAATGCGATAAACGATACCCTAACAATGGTCTTCAGGATATTTGATGCCCAGGCCGGCGGTAATCAACTATGGACATCAGGCAATCAACAAATCATTGTTAGTTCTGGTGTGTTCCACTATATTCTTAGTAATGTCCCATTGAGCATATTCTTACCGGGGGAACCGAGATATCTTGAATTGACAGTTGAAGGGCAGATTTTAACTCCAAGGACTGAGGTCACGAGTGCACCATGGTCATATACTGCCACCTTTTCTGATACTGCGGGTGGGACAGCACGCATTGGCGGAAGACCGGTATCAAATGCCGCCCCTGCGGTCAATCAGGTCTTAAAATGGGATGGAACTCAATGGAAGCCTGCAAATGATACTTCTGTAGCCGATAATGACTGGATAATATCTGGGAATAATATGTATTCTGGTGTCACGGGCAATGTCGGTATTGGAACAATGAACCCCAGGACAAAGTTTGAAGTTCGTGATGGTAATATTACGATGAGTGGTTCGCCCGCCGCCAGTGATACCGTCTATTCAGGAATCAGTCAAGAAGTAAATAATCGTTTGGTCAATTTTGGGGTCAATTCAGGGCGCGAAGGTCCTTTTAACCCTAACTATTTGGGCTATTGGTTCAGGTGCGATACCCGCTCGGGCTCTCAAGGGTTCCATTTTTTCAGAAGAGATGCTGGAAATCCTGTGGGCACGGAGTTAGTAACAATCTCTGATTCCGGCAATGTCGGGATTGGTACATCAACGCCCCAATCCAAACTCCATGTGGTTGGTGATTTGAAGGTTGAGGGCAAAATCAATGGAACAAAGGTGTACAAAGGTGCGCTGTCTAGTGGTGCTACACTGGAGTTTACAGTCCCCAACGGTGCAACAATTGAAATCATACTCACAGATGCTAATGATAATTATGCTGGAACCTGGAGTGGGCATTATTATAATCAATATTTCTGTGGCACCTATATTGATAACAACGGAACCTCTGGCAAATCCCAAGCGTACGGTTTTAACAGTCAGATATTCTTGGATGTAGGCAACAGGGGAGTAGCAGAGACCTTTGGACAAGTAGGTAAATTCAGGCTCCGTTGTATTAATAGTTGGTTAGAATATACGGTAAGGATAACGGAGTAATAAAATCGATTATTGGCTGTCAAACCCTTCGTTTCACAAAGTGATTGATATCTTTATGGAGGCTGGTGTAGATTGTGCAATATCAAACATCAGCCTCCTATAATCCAAAATCAGATTCCGCATACGAAGTAGAAGTTAGTGATTAAATTATACAGTAGAATCACTATGAACAATAAAATGGAAAAACCCGAAATGCTGAAAGCTTTTTTGTTTGTCGTAATCTCTTTATTATGCTTTTTTTGTAACAAAAAAGACAGGAAGTTGGTTATGCAAAATAGAATAAGGTGCCAGGTGATAAAAGATACCCGGATATATAAGTTTCGTCCGGACAAAAACTATGGGGATGGCGGAGGGTGGCAGGACATAACCGATCCGCTCCATCCAGTTACCCTCCCGAAATTATCCGATAATATAGCATCGGTCGTTACGATAAAGGGTTTCCGTTCTGAACGAGAAGGTGGAATATGTTATGAATTGGATGCGACACAAATTATGGAATCTCGCGATGCCTTATGTTCTCCTTGATTTTTTATTTATAATGTGTAGAATTTACCAACTTGAAGGCGTTCAGCGATTATAATAGATAAGTTTTTTTCAAAAATGTAGTGATAGAGTTTATTCTGCATAAAAAATAATATGTATTGGAATTTTGGATTTATCCAAGCATTAGCGAGGATTATGTTCAAGGAGGTCGTATGCCTGATGAATATGTGGAAGTAAAAAGAACCGGCTGGGGACAGAACATAATAAAATCCATAAGTGGCATTATCATTGGATTTTTGATGTTTATTATCTCCTTTGTTGTTCTCTGGACAAACGAAGGCCGGACAAATCTCGGCAAGGTCGCTGAGACCGCCCTTATTGTCAGCCCTGATGCAATCAACTCCTCTGCTGATGGTAAACTGGTCTCAATAACTGGAACACTGGAAACGACCACACCAATCGGCGACCCTGAATTCCTAAAACCCGGCAAGTATGTGCGCCTTGAACGAATTGTTGAGATGTTCGCCTGGGTTGAAGAAAAAGAGACAAAGACGGAAAAGAAAGTCGGTGGCACAACCGAAGAAAAGACAGTTTATCGTTACAAAAAAGAATGGACAAGAAATCCTAAATCAAGTGGTGAATTCAAATATCCTGAAGGACACGAGAATCCATACAAATCAGTGAGTGAGCAGACTTTTTACGCACCAAGTGCAAAGATCGGTATATACAGTTTTGACCCTCAATCTGCAACATTACCATCGGCAAGGCCGGTTTATCTGACCACTCAAAATGTAATCTTTTCAAGGAATGGCAAATTGGTCGGTACCGATTATATCTTTATCGGAAAAGGGACATTTGATAATCCACAGGTTGGTGATATTCGTTTACGCTTTGAGGCAGTTCAAACCGGCATATCTGTTACGCTCTTTGGAAAAAAACAGGGTGAGAATATCATTGCCTATCTTCACAAGGGCAGGGACCGACTCTTTCGGGCACTCAGTGGAACCCGCGAAGAGGCGATTGCCACACTGAAGACCGAGCATAAGATGATAGGTTGGTTCTTGAGAATCGTAGGTTTCTTATTAATGTGGATTGGATTGAATCTCATCCTCGGTCCAATCGGTGCAATTCTTGATATCCTGCCATTTTTAGGAAATTTGAGCCGCGGGATTATCGGGGTGATTACCTTTCTTGTTGCCCTTGTTCTTTCAATTGTAACAATCTTAATCTCAATGATATTCCACAATTTGGTAGCGCTCATTATTTTTATTATTGTTGTCGTAGCATTAATATTTTTGCTTCGTAGAAGAAAAAGACCAGTGCCTTCTACTACCGCCTGAAAGAAGGAGATTTGTCCGCTGCACGGATTGAAGTAATAAGATACTCTGAAGATGCAAAGGAACGTCTGCGCGTCTGTTTGAAATTTATCTTTGAACTATTAAAGAAATACGGAAGGGGTGAAAAGAAGTTCCTTGTTGATGATTTTGAAGGTCAACATTCAGAAATTTATTCAATTGATGAAAACCTGGAAAAATTATTAGAAAATATCTCCTCTGGTCAGGAAGTAAAATTCCTAAATCTTTCTATTCCAGTATATGTCCATATTGATTTAGGCTACGAGATACATTTGAGTTCTGATCATGGACAGGATTATGTAGATGATGTATTAGCAGTCTGGGAAGAAATATCAGGTAAAAGAGAGAAAGGGAGATTTGTAAGATTAAAAGACGAATTCGCACTTGATAAAGTCGGCGAAATCTACTCAGGTGCCCTAAAACTGGACTTAGATAGTAATACCTTGGAGAAACTCAAGTTAAAGCGAATTTTTGCTTTCTTTTGTTTGGTTGACATAAAATTCGGGCTGAAGCATAAGAAATTTGTTGCCGAGGATTTACAATCGGTAAAGAAGAAAGAATTCAGCCTTGATTTAAGCTTTGAAGATTTCTATAAAGGTATTCAGGAATTAAAGATTGAAAATGTTGATGAAGGTGAATTCCAAGGTTCTTTTAAGACAGACCTTAATGATGGTGGAATGGTAGAACTTGATTTGCAAACTGATAGAGGCAAAGTCATATCCGATAAATACGAAACAAATCAAGATATAAAGAATATTTATTATTTCACACTCAAGTTGGAGCCGGCCACCTTAGAAAATTTAACTAAAGAGATTCTGGAGAACTTATCAGCACGTGTCCCTTCAATAGTTCTCAAGCGTTCAGAATCAAACAGAAGTCTCCCATAGTGAAAAGCGAATATTATGCAGGTAATTGTTGATGGCGTGACCTTTAGTAAAAAAGAGCAAATAAAGAAGATCATCAAAAGCCGAATCCTTGAAGGTATTCCTGGCCCACCAGTGCCTTCAAAGAGTCTTGAGCCAAATTCTGAATGGCTTGAATTGGTTTATATTGCAGTGAAGAAAAATCCAATGGTAAAGAAGGAATTTGAAGATGCTGTAGCCGAACTTCTCGATGACGACAATGTGACTCCAGAGCTAATCTATCTATTAACTGTGTGGCAGATACCCCATCTTCTCCCCAAACTACTTGAATTAGGCAAATCAGAAAGACTCATTGGTGCTGATTGCACCCTTTATCATGATGCACACGAGGCGATAATAAACATATTTGCTGAAATTCCCTATCCCCCAGCCAAGGAATTTTTGATCTCACAGTTAAAAAAGAGTAAATATGCCTCCCGGGCGCTCGTTGCATTGGCAAATATTGACATTGATGCTACACTAAAGGCACTACCAGGTATTTTGCGTAATGAGAAATATAAATGGCAATTGTTAATTGAGATAATTATGAATTCTGTTAAAGCATTTGGTTACACCACTGTAACAAAGATTGCTGAGGCACTTACCAATGAGGATGATAAAATAAAAGAACTTTTCTATGCCCTGCTGCTCTGGAAGGTTGAAGAAAAGGAAATTTTAAAAGAGATAAAACCGAAACTATCGGATATCAAAAAAATCCTGAGGATAACAGAGGATATCGCGCCCCTCAATCCCAGGGATTGTCCTTTTTAATTTTGATTGTCTTTGATTCAAATCGCATAGTTGACAAATAAAGAGGATTGGTTATAATAAGATATGCTTAATAAGATTGTCGTTCACTTTTTAGACCACCGGATTGAAAGGGGTTATACCACTGATTTCAATCCCGATAAACCGTTCTTTCATTTGATCGTAAAAGAAAACGATAAGGATAAATCAATACCCATAAAGATTGAAAATCTCAAGGCAGTATTCTTTGTAAAAGAATTATTGGGAAAATCAAGAACAAGGCCGGCGGAAAAGAAAACCTTTGAGGACCTAAAGGATAAAAAATTAATTGGCAAAAAAGTAAAGGTAGAATTTGTTGATAATGAGGTTCTGTATGGAATTACCCTCGGCTACTCACCCAAACGCCAGGGTTTCTTTTTTACACCAATTGACCCGGACAGTAATAACGAAAGAATCTTTGCGGTCCTGGGGGCGGTAAAAAGTGTTACTTTTTATGATTAATTGAATATCTTTATTCAATTAAAACAATCTTCAACAGCGTTCTTTTTTTATTAAATCTAATGCGGCAGAAATACAGGCCAGCAGGTACTTTTCTACCTGTATCATCCCTTCCATCCCACAGGACAGTATATTCTCCGGGTAGTTGAATTGCCCTCAAAAGGTTTTTTGTTCTACGGCCATTTTGATCGTAAATGATAATCTCAACGGTGCTATATTCAGCAAGACTGTAGTTAATCTCAGTCATCTTGGAAAAAGGATTGGGATGATTTGAGTTGGCACTCATTATAAATGGTTGGTCCGGTTTCTGCTTTGAGTAGATAGGAATCAAAATCGGCTGGGTATCTGGTTTTAAACAAACAAGTGTTTTGTTGGGTATTTCAATCCATAGCGAAGAAAAGGTATCAAGGGGCTGTGAGGCAGCAATCCAGAAATCTGAAATTTCAGTTGCCGGGTAAAAATAGGCAGTTATTGAGCCGGGTATAGACCTTGTAAAGTTTAGTGCCCAAAGTGTCTTTCCATCGGTCATTACAAAATTCATTTCCCCGGACCTCGGTCCCAGGGCAGAATCCAGTTTGACGATTGCCAGTCTTATGCATTCTTCAATTGTCATTTGAAGATAGGTATCGATCACCTCTACCAGCAGAATTCCAAAGAGGTCGGAATCAAGGAAGTTCGGTGAATAATCAGGCGGGTTGTATTTAAGATAAAAGGGATTTATCTGATTAATGAGTCCTGATAATACATCCACTGGAATTGTTCCATTATGGGCAAAGAGCATATCAAACCTTCGATTGATACATCGGCGTCGGAAGGGATGGGGATTGGGGATACCGCTGACCGGACCACTTGTTCCCCGCCGGATATGCACGAGAGCAGTTCTATTACCGTATTTTATAATCTCATCAACTGACTCTTGATAGCGCGGATCAAAAGCCGCCTCAGGCTCGCCACGCCGGATTACCGGCAAAAAGGAAAAGGAATCAATGGCAAAAAAATATCCAATGCCCCAGCCATCTGGATTATTGAGGCTGAGTGCCCTCAATGAATCAAGTTGTCTCCGGATAGTCTCTTCAATCTGGGGTGTATTTTTTGAAAATGTTATCCCCCAGAAGCGACAATTGTGTTGATATCTCTCTTCCTTGCTACATTTCATAACAAAGGCGGCGAAGATAAAGAAAAAAATGCCAGCGGTTATTGGTCTCAGAAAGAGTGGGAAATCCTTTCGGTCTAACCAGTTGTTAAATCCGAGCATATATTATTATAATAACCAGATGATATTATGTCAATAATCACCATTTCCTCAAAACTATTGATTTTTAAAAGAACCTGGATAGAATTATGCGTATAAAATCTGATAGATAAGGAGACAAGATGAAATTATATCTTGACACAGCAAATATAGAAGAGATAAAAGAAATCGCCCAGTGGGGCATCCTGGATGGTGTGACAACGAATCCATCCCTTTTGGCAAAGGAAAAGGGTAATTATAAAAATATATTAAAAGAGATCTGCGATATTGTAAAAGGACCGGTAAGCGGTGAGGTAATCAGTCTGGAGGCTAATGAGATGATAGAGGAGGCAAGGAATTTGAGCAAGATTAGCGATTATATTGTAATAAAAATTCCCTGCACCAGCGATGGGTTAAAGGCAACCAAGGTTTTAACAAAAGAAGGAATAAAGGTCAATATGACACTGGTCTTTTCGGCAAATCAGGCAATTCTTGCGGCAAAGTCAGGGGCAACCTACGTGAGCCCTTTTGTCGGACGCCTTGATGATATCGGAAATCCCGGTATAGAGGTAGTGCAGGATATAATCCAGATCTATCGTACTTATGAATTCCCCACTCAGGTGATATTTGCCTCAGTACGGCACCCTGAACATGTGCGTCAGGCCGCTTTAATCGGTGTCCATATTGCCACAATTCCTTACAAGGTCTTTATTCAACTGATTAAGCATCCTTTAACCGATATCGGCATTGAAAGATTTCTTAAGGACTGGCAGGCACATAAAGGATAGGATGGAAGGAATTTTATGAAAAAAAGAGACATCGTCTTTTGCCTGATTGGAATAGGCATTGCCATAGGCTTTTTGTCTCTGTTTAATCTGTTCCGCACAACAGGGAAGAGTTCCTATTATCTACAGGATTTGAGATTGGTAAGCCTCAACGACGAGATCTCAAAACAGAGGATGAATGCCATCGTCCTTGCTGCAAATAAGGTTGGCCCAGCTGTTGTCTCAATCACGGTTATTCAAACAAGGATTATTACCATCTCTCCATTTGATGACGAATTCTTCCGACGCTTCTTTGGCGATTTCTTTCCTGAACAGCGCTATCGTCAGCAGATCAAAAGCCTTGGTTCGGGTGTCATTATCTCCCCGGATGGTTTTATTATCACCAATGAACATGTAGTCTCAAATGCTACAGAAATAAATGTAACACTGCCTGATGCCCGACAGTTTAAGGCGCAAATCATCGCTGCCGATAGAACAATGGACCTGGCACTTTTGAAGGTTGATGGCCATAATTTACCATATGCAGAACTGGGTAGTTCTGAAGACCTTTTAATTGGAGAATGGGTGATTGCCTTGGGTAATCCCTTTGGATTTATGCTTGAGGACACCCGGCCAACTGTAACGGTTGGTGTTATTTCGGCACTCAATCGGGCAATAAAGTCAGCCCATGAGGATAGGATTTATAAGGATATGATTCAAACCGATGCCGCAATAAATCCCGGTAATTCGGGTGGCCCCCTGGTAAATATTCTTGGGCAGGTAATCGGTATAAATACCTTTATCCTTACCTCAAGTGGTGGCTCTGAGGGTGTTGGCTTTGCCCGGCCGATAAATGTTGTAAAGAAATTCATAAATGAAACCAAACAATTTGGCAAGATAAGGACACCCTGGCTCGGGATCTGGGTTCAGGATATTACCCCGGAAATCGCTGAGGCAATGGGGATTGAACAACGGGGTGTGCTGGTCAGCAGCGTTGATTTAAATAGCCCGGCACAAAAATCAGGAATCAAAGAAGGGGACAGAATAGTTGTAGTAAATAATGAGGTGGTAGGTAGTGTTTCAACATGGGAGAGGGTAATTGCCAGCCTCTTTGTGGGTGATACAGTGAGCATAAGTCTTTACCGTGATGGTGATTCATTATTTATTCAATCTGTAATAGAAGAATATCGCGAAGCCGGTGCCACCGGTTCAAGGTTGGGGATTTATGTAGAAGACATAAATCTTTATCTTGCTAAGAAATATGGGCTGGGTTATAAACAAGGGGTTGTCGTTACGAGGGTAGAAAAAGGCAGCATCGGCGAGAAAATCGGCTTTGCGCCGGGTGATGTAATATTAAAAATCGGTGAGGCAAGGATAAAAAATAAAGAGGATTTCAAAAAGGCGATTGCCGATTTTAAGAATAAATATTTTATAATTGACCGGGGAGGATTAATCTTCCAAATATACCTTCAGTGAGCCCCTTCTTTTTTAATCACCGTCAAGATTGTCTTTAAGAATATCTTCAAGTCCAGTTTTAAAGAGATATTATTTATGTATTCAAGGTCGTAAACGAGTTTTTTCTTTACATCCTCAATGGTTTGGTCATAGGAATATTTTACCTGTGCCAGTCCAGTTATTCCGGGCAGAACCGTGTGGCGCAGTCGGTAAAAAGGAATTGTGTCTATGAATTGAGAAACAAAATGTGGCCTTTCCGGTCGCGGTCCAACAAAACTCATATCTCCGACAAGGACATTGAATAACTGGGGTAACTCATCAAGTCGGAAAGGTCTCATAATCTTTCCCATCCTTGTGATCCTCCAGTCGTTCTTCTTTGCCCACACCGGACCAGTATACTTCTCAGCATCGGCAATCATTGAACGGAATTTGTATAATAAAAATTGTTTACCCCTTAAACCAATTCTCTTCTGTTTATAAAAGACCGGGCCATCAGAATCAATCTTTATTAACAGTGCAATAAAGAGCATAATCGGAGATAAGACCAGCAAGACAATCGTTGACAAAAAGATATCGGTAAATCTTTTTAAGAATCTATCCCAACCAGAAAGCGGGTGGAATATCACCTGAAGGAGTGCTGAATCTGGAACTTTGTTAACAAGAAAATGCTGGTAAATCAAGGGGTATAATTTCGGGGTAATAAAGATCTTGTGTTTTATTTCAGCAAACTGGGAGATTAATTTCAAGACCTCATCAGGTTTTTTACCGTTGCTTTCTATTAAAATTCCATCAATTCTATTTTCCTTAAAAATCTGCTCGGCAAGTTGTGGAGTTATCTTGTTGAATTTGATTTCTTTAAGCACCGTAAAATTGGAGTAATTAGTTATTGTGTCTCCATTTTTAAAGATTAAGACCTTTTGTGGCCGGTTCTTAAAATATTCACCCTCAATCCCCCACCAGATAAATCGCCACAATGGAATTAAACTGAGCAGAAGACAGTATGAGGGAACAAACCCCTGTGCCTTTATGAAATTTATGTTCATAATATAGCCACCGGATATTAAGAGCAGTAAACCCAGTATAAGCGTCTTGATCAGTCGTGCCATCCCATTCATTAGCTGAAAACTAAAACGATTCTGATAGAGGTCAGATGACTGAAATAGGAATAACCAATATATCACCAGGCAAATCGCAGCCAATAACGCATTAATACTCGTCACTGGGTTATTAATGAGGGAAGCCTTCCAACTTATAAAGAATATTAAAGAGAATAAAAAGGCATCTCCACAAATAGTAATTAGGACTTCAAGTTTCCTTGGCATCCAACATATTAATTATCGCCCTTTACCTCCCCAAACATAGTCTATTATATCTAAAATTTATGAATTGTCAAGGGTTAAATTTATCTAATCAAAAAGATTTCCACCCGCCGGCTCTTTTCCGGACTTTCTTTTATCAGTTTTGTCTTTGAAAAAGCCATGGTGGATATGCGCTCTTTTTCAATACCATGCACCTTAACAAGATAATCCATGGCACTGTTTGCCCTTGCCAGAGAGAGTATTTGATTATAATTTATATTACCCCGACTATCGGTGTGCCCCCGCAGTTCGCACCTGACCCCGGGATGATTCTTTAAGAACTCCGCAATTCTATCCAGTTCCGGCTTCTGGTCTTCTCTAATATTCGCATCGTCAAAATCGAAGTAGATAATTGCCTCCGGCGTCTCTTTAATTTCTTCAGCAACTTCTATTGGTTTCAATAAAATTGCCTCTTTGCGGTCTTCGGTAATCAGAACCTTTGTCTTAAATTGGGTATAATTCAGTTTATTGGCACTAATTTCATAATCCCCAGGGATGAGGGTGGTGGTAAATAATCCTGTGGAATCAGAAATCAACATAGTATTGACTGGACCAGTGATATTGATTGATACATCGGAAAGGGGTTGCTCGGTTTTCAAATCCCGCACCACTCCTTCAAGCGAAACCTGTGACCGAGTAAGATTAAAATTGGCAATCAGGGATTGATTTGCCTCAAGGGCCAAAACCCTTGTCTCAGTGGTATAATAAGGACAATCAACTTTCAGGGTATAAATACCGGCCGGCAGTCCAATGAGCTTATATACTCCATAATCCGGACTGCATTCCACCACCTCATTGATTTCTATTACCGTAATTTTCGCCTTTAGTGGTTTATTGGTGTTTTTATCTCTCACCTCTCCGGCGATATTGCCGGTGGGCACAATCTCCCTTTCGCGTAATAAAGAGGAATTGATTGATAGACCGGCATTTGCACCAATTAACCACATCTCTTCAGATAGTCCAAAATCCACGGCGACAGTCAGACAGAAGCGATGCCAGGGATGAAATTTTAATCCTGGTGAAAGGCGCCAGTTCCAGTCGCGCTGATGATTTCTTGTCAATTCCATAAAATGGGTGAAGAACTTTGAGGGCAATTCCCAGGCAAAACCGAATGTTATTGGAAAGTGTTCTGATAGGTCAGCCCTTCCCAGGGGGGTGCCTAAATTGAGATGGCTCCTTAAAGGTAGCATCGACCAGATATCAGCGAGGTCAAAGGTCATAAGGAACTTGGGATAGAATATCAATCTCTCATTAGAATAAATCTGGCGGCCTGTGGGCAGGGTTAAGGTGGCATCGGTTCCGAAATAGGAATTTCTAATCTTCTTCAGAATTAATTTTAAACCCAGGTCAGTATCCCCCAAGTCACCGCTAAAATCTGATGTGTTAATGGGTAATCGGGCATTGCCATAACCCTGGGCTCGCCAGAGGGTATACACCTCAAGATAATTCGTTGGAACATATCCAATGCCGACACGCCCCTCACCAAAATCAATTGTTGAATCTCTATAATCATAACGATAACCTTCGGCATCGGTGTTTAAGATCAAAATCGAACGCGCACCTAAAAGCCAGTCAAGGTCAGCACTCTTTACCCGGTAGATTCCTTTCCCCCCGTAGGTAGATGGGAAGGATATGATTAAGAGTAAAAATAACATCTTAACCTCCCTTCAAGTCAATGGTTTTTTAATTTTCTTATTAAGACCTCGGCAACCTTCTTTCCGGAAAGAAGCATGCCGCCAAATATGGGTCCCATCCTTGGACCCCCGAATACTGCATTGGCTGCCATACCGCAGACATATAGATTTTTGTAAACCTCACGGGTATTTTTTAAAGTTGACTTTTCAGCGACTTCTGCCCACATTGATTTTTCACCTTCAATCCTGCCCGTAGAGGTAAATAATTTACCTCCGCTTTTTCTTTCTACAATTCTTGTAATCTCACAAGGATGACCCGTGGCATCCACCACAAAGGATGATTTGATTGCAATAGGGTCAACATGCAGATGCGCCATCTGGGTGCTGGTCCAATTGACAACAACGCCACAGACGGCATTCTTTTTCATAATTACATCCTCAATTGTAAAGAGATTAAAGATTTTTAGTCCGGCCTTTATCGAACGGTCAACAAGACAGGCAGTTGTCTCAAGGGAATCGGCAATATAATAGCCATTTTTATACCTTTCATACCTTACCCCAAATTCCTTCAGGATTTCAAGTCCTTCCTTCTGGACAACAATTCGGTTAAACATAATTCCACCACCGGGCATACCTCCACCGGGCTTCAGGGCGCTTTCAAAGAGGACGGTCCTGATTCCCGCCTTGGCCAGATAGTACCCGGCACATAATCCGGAAGGACCGCCACCGCCGATTACCACTTCTGATTCTACTGCCTCAATGAGACCCTTGAGATAGGACTCAATGATTGCTCTGGAAATTACTGTCTCTTCGAGCATCCTTAGAAGATTCCAAAACGGCCGCCAAATGAAAAACGGAATACCGCCTCGGTATTTCCCGCATCATAGACGACAATCCCTGGTTCAACAAAAATTTTGGTCCCAGGATTTACTGGATAATTCAATCCCATACCGAACCGGAAGGATAGAGAGTTCGTGTTTCCTGACGGACCCGGGTTATCAAAGATTTCAAATCCCAGTCCACCGTGAATATAAGGTTCAAGGTCTGACATTGGAATGTAGAATAGGCCATCAAGGGACATACCGCTGAATCCCCAACCTCCGGAATTGAGATAAAAGTGCGTTCCATTGCCAAAGACAACCTCAGTGATATTCAATCTGATACCCACCTGATGCAATGGGTTTATGATACATTCCGCACCAATACCAAAATGGGCATCTTCGCCAATGTACAAACTTCCCTTTGGTCCAATTTCAAATACTGACCTTTTCTGCCCCTTTACGGTTTTTCCATCAACTGCAAAGATAAAAGTGGATATAGCAAGGATGGTTATCAATCTTCTCATTCTTTTCTCCTGTAAGGAATTATATACAGATTTAAAGAAAAAGCAAGAGAGAGGTAATTGTGCGCCACAGAATCTCCTTGACTTACTTTAATTTCTGATTATAATAAGATGATGAAGGTAATTCTGGAGGAAGGTGATATAAAAAGGATATTAACACGAATTGCCCATGAGATTGTTGAACGAAACAAGGGAACAAAGGACCTGACTCTTGTTGGCATAAAAAGGCGCGGCGATCTCCTCGCCCAAAGAATTGCCCAGCGCATAAAAGAATCCGAGGGAAAAGTAGTGCCAATCGGAGCCCTTGATATTACCCTTTATCGTGATGACCTTCAACTCGTTGCCGAGGCACCAATCATTGAGGGAACCGATATACCTTTTGATGTTAACAATAAAATAATTGTTCTGGTTGATGATGTCTTATATACGGGCAGAACAATAAGGGCGGCGATTGAAGAGATTCTTGACTTTGGACGACCCAGGATGATCCAACTCGCTGTCTTGATTGACCGCGGACATCGGGAATTACCCATTCAGGCTGATTATACTGGAAAGAAGATTACTACTGCACCCAATGAAATTGTTGATGTTTACATTAAAGAACTGGATGGAAAAGATCTGGTTTTTATCCACCGGCTTTTTAAAAAGAAGAAAATAAAGGTAAAAAAGGGGCGGATAAAACTTTCCACCCCACACCGGACAAAGGTTGAGCAACTGACAATAAGTGCTGAACGATGACGCCAAAGAAAGACCTTATAGGGATTGAAGGGCTAACGAGTCAGGAGATAATAAACTATCTTGATACCGCCGAGAAATTTGTGGAAGTTATATCTCGACCCATTCCAATTATCCCGGCATTGAGGGGAAAGACAATACTCACTCTCTTCTTTGAACCATCAACCCGGACCCAGATTTCATTCGGTATTGCAGCCAAGCGTTTATCGGCCGATGTCGTCAGCTTTTCTACTGCAACATCAAGTGTGAAGAAGGGAGAGACACTCCTTGATACCGCCAGAAATATTGAGGCGATGAAGGTTGATGGTGTTGTTGTCCGGCACTGGGCCTCCGGGGCAGCAAGATTCCTTGCTGAACATCTGGACGCCTTTGTAATCAATGCCGGTGATGGAAGTCATGAACATCCAACCCAGGCTCTACTTGATATTATGACCATCCGTCAGCATTTTGGTAATGTCAAGGGACTCAATGTCTTGCTCGTTGGAGATATTACCCATTCCCGGGTAGCCCGCTCGAATATCTTCGGTTTGAAAACGCTGGGGGCAAATGTGGCGGTGTGTGCACCACCCACCTTGCTTCCCCTTGATATAGAAAAACTGGATGTTAAGGTGTATTACAATCTTGATGAAATAATTGGTGAATTTGATGTGGTGATGGCATTGCGCATACAATTGGAAAGGCAGGAAGCCGGTTTATTCCCTTCAATCCGTGAATACCGAAATTTATATGGGCTCACCAAAGAAAGAATGGCAAAACTTAACCCCAGGTGTATAATTATGCATCCTGGCCCAACCAATAGGGGTGTGGAGATTGACCCCGAGGTTGCCGATAGTGAAAGGTCGGTAATTTTAAAACAGGTAAAAAATGGTGTGGCAATGAGAATGGCAATTCTATTCATCCATGCCGGAGGTAAAATTGAGTAAAATTCTGATAAAAAACGGTCGACTCGTGGACCCCAAGACAAAAACCGACCGGGTAACCGATATTTTAATAGTTGATGATAAGATAGATAGAATTGAAAAAGGTATAAGGGTAGAAGGGGCAAAGGTAATCGATGCCGAAGGTATGATTGTAGCGCCCGGACTCATTGACCTCCACTGTCATCTCCGCGACCCTGGAAGACCTGATGAAGAGACGATTGAAACCGGTTCAAGGGCGGCAATTGCCGGTGGATTTACTACCATCTGCTGTATGCCCAACACTGACCCACCAATTGATAACGAGGGAATTGTTCAGTATATCTACAAAGAGGCAGAAAGGGTGAATCTCTGCCGGGTCTTTCCCATCGGGGCGATTACCAAAAAGCGCGAAGGCAAGGAAATTACCGAATTCGGTGAGTTAATTAAATCCGGGGTAAAAGGCTTTTCGGATGATGGAAATACGGTAAGTAATCCAAGAGTCTTGAGAAATGCTCTGGAATATTCCAAAATTTTTGATACTACAATCTTTGAGCATGCACTTGATGAAAACTTAAGTAAGGATGGATTGGCAAATGAAGGTATTACCGCAACCCGTCTCGGTCTAACCGGCTCACCGAGCATTGCCGAAGAGATAATTGTTGCCCGGGATTTGAGCCTTGCTCGCTTTACAAAGGCGCGGATTCATTTCTGTCATATTTCAACCAGGGGCGCTGTGGAATTAATAAGAAGGGCAAAAAGGGAAGGGATAAATGTGACCTGTGAGACCTGCCCCCATTATTTTGCCTTTAATGATACAGTTCTTGAAAATTATGACACGAATTTCAAGGTCAATCCACCAATAAGAGATGAGGAAGACCGAAGGGCAATAATTGAGGGCTTACGCGATGGGACAATTGATTGCATAACAACCGACCATGCGCCCCACTCTCAGGCAGAAAAGGAATTAGAATTTGCGGCCGCGCCCTTTGGAATGACTGGACTACAGACTGCCCTTTCCCTAACGATTATGCATTTGATAAACATTGAAAGATTTTCCTGGTTGTCTGTGCTGGAAAAATTTACGACTAATCCGGTCAGCATTATCAAAGAGAATCTCGGGACGGTTAAACCCGGTGCCATTGCCGATTTAGTAGTAATAAATCCTAATGTAACCTGGCGGCTCACTGAGAAAGATATAAAGTCAAAATCTCTGAATACACCGCTTTTAAACAAACAACTTATTGGAAGGGCTGAATATACAATCGTGGGCGGGGTAATAAAGTATCAAATAACATAGCAAAACTTATGGAACAAAAGGACATTGAACTACCCGATTGGTTGGGAAGTGGTCAGGACCTTTTTGACACAATTCAAATCCTGAAAGGAAAGAAAATTGAGCAGGGTTTTATGGAAATAGACTATAATTTTAAGTTCAGTGAAAAATTCTCCTATCCGGTAGTATTTGAGTTAAAGACTTTGGAAGGCGATGTTGTTATTGACCGCATTGCCTTTCGGGTTTCGGGTGAAAAAGATGACAAGCAGAGAAAGATTGAGGAGACAATTATCATCCCCGGTGTGATAAGAACCCTTACCCGCGAAGATTTTATAAAATTTTTTGCTGAGGTTATTAAAAAAGATATTGACTTTGCCCTTTATCTTAATGAATCTCCTAAAAAATTTAGCGGATTAAAATTCCGTGAACTGAAGGAAGGTCAGAAGATAGTTTTAAATGAGCAGTTAATAATAGAAATAATGGCGCAATTGGAGCCGACTGGTTCTACCTCTGTTCTGGGTTCTGATAATGCTGGGGCACTCTTTTTTAATCCGGGATTGATTAAATAACTGCTTCAAATCACAGCCTAAACCAGGTATAGTTGGTGTTTTTTAAAGACTGCAGAAAACTTTATTATTTTTTACCCTTGCGGGCGATTACACCGATTGCCAAGGTGGTATAAAGAAAGAGCCTTTTCCTCCTCAGCCTGTCCTGCAAAAGATAGAATTTTTTCGTGATGCAACCAAGATATTCAGGATACATCGGTAGATTGACATTTAATCGTCCGAGAATCTGACGCAGGATTTTATAGAATATCCCGGGCCTTGACCAATCACCATAAAAATGTATCGGCTCAAAGTTTTGCCCCCTCAACAGTCTTTTTAGGGAATTTATGGTAAATTGCCTTTCCCATCCCCCGAACCATTCTCCGATAAACATTAAAATCTGTTTTAGAATTGTGTAGATATGGAATGTCTGGGGAACATCCACCAAGAGAATTCCGTTATCTTTCAATATCCGCTTATTCTCTTTCAGTAACGGGGTGGGTGACGGAAAATGTTCAAGCAGACCTTGATGGAATACGACATCAAAGGTTTTTTCTTTAAAGGGTGTCTGTAATGCATCAGCCATTATCAAACTTACTTTATGCTTCAACTTTTGATTTTTCTTCAAATAATCATTGATCAGCATCAGGCTTTCCCAGGAGTAATCAAGAAGATATACATCGGCACCTTCCTGACTCAACCTGATTCCGTCCCGGCCGGTACCAGCACCGGTTTCCAGAATCCTTTTATTAGAAATCTCTGTTATCCCTTTCAGTTCTACAACAATGTCAGTTACAGGTGGATAGATTTCTTCTAACCTGCGTCCAGCCCAAAATTTGTCCCATAGCGCTTTTTTCATCAAATTCATTATATCCCTCTCAGCCCATTGGTCAATACTTGACAATTGGTGGTTTTTGATTATAATGAACCCACCGTCAGGATTCGGAATAATAATATCGCGCGGACGGTGATAAATTTTTATCAGGAGGTTTTAATGGACTATAAAAAATTGGAAAATATTCTTTTAGGTGTTATTTTAATCTTTGCAGGGGGGGTCTATCTATATACCGTTGCACCAACCCTTTCATTCTGGGACTGCGGTGAATTCATTGCCTCGGCATATACCCTGGCTGTTCCTCATCCACCAGGCACGCCATTTTATGTCCTCTTTGGGCGACTCTGGCTTATAATCATTGGAATCTTTGCTTCATTTTTACCAATTTCAAAGGAAATTGCCTGGCATATGAATCTTTTGGGAGTCACCTTTACCCTGCTGACTGTATTTCTTGTTTATCGTCTCCTATTAAAAATTTTTAGACTATGGTCTAAAGGTAATAATCAACTCACACAGATAATAATTGCCTTTGGCACCACCATGATGATTGCCTTTTTTTATACGATCTGGGGAAATGCGGTGGAGACCGAGGTCTATGCGGCAGCAAGTTTTGTCTTTGTCCTGATTAATTATCTGGCTATCTTATGGTACGAAAGTGTAAAGATTGGAAATCCTAAGAATTCATTTCTCTTATTATCTTTCTATCTAATCTTCCTTTCCACCGGTATCCACCTGACGCCCTTTTTAATCTACATTCCAATTTATGTCTTTATCTTTGTGGTAGAGCGCCGTTATCTAAAAGATATTCTCTTTTTATTACTCGGATTGTTTCAACTGATATTCTTCCCCTTACTGTTTATTCTTCCGGAGAGTCTCTATACCTTAGGACTTATTCTGTTAGGTTTGATTCTTTTGATTGGAATTGTCCTGCCCATCAATAATCCCCAGAAATACCGGAGTTGGCGATTCTTCTGGATTGGTATTTTGGCTGTAGTTGTCGGGATTTCAACCGAATTATACCTGCCCTTACGCTCAAGGAAATTGACTGAACTCTATAAAGATAAAAGAGTTCAGGAACGTTATCTCAAGGGTGAGAATATTGCCCCGAGGATAAACGAGTGTGAACCTGGTGAGAACTTTGCAGCCTTTGATGGAGTCTTGCACCGGAGTCAGTATGGTCCTCAGTACCTCCTGCCCCGCAAGACCCAAGAGCAGACCGGCTATAGTGTAATAGAGGGTTATTTCTGGCAGATTGCCCTGTTTATCCGCTATCTCTCCTGGCAGGTTGCACCCGAAGATATACCCCGCCTCTTACGCGCCTTGATCTTAACAATCTTTTATGGTATGGGGATATGGGGTATGGTTGAGTTATTCAGAAGGGAAAAGAAAATCTTTATCTTTATGATGGTGATAATGTTTATGCTCACATTTGCAATGGTTGGTTATTTGAATTTGAAATTCTCACCGAGCGATTCAAATCCCCGGCACCAGGACCGTGAGGTAAGGGAGCGTGACTATTTCTTCCATACCTCAGACTTATACTTTGGTTTATTTGTTGGTATGGGTTTTTATGCTTTTATTGAGTGGCTAAAAAGAGAGGCGAAGAATAAGCGGGTTGCTTCACTGGGTGCCTACACTGGAATTGTTGTATTCGGAATCATTCCATTCTTTACCAATTTCCATCTCAACAATCGCTATGGTAATTTTATTCCCAAGGATTATGGTTATAATATGCTCATCTCGTGTGATGAAGGGGGTGTGGTCTTTACCAATGGTGATAATGATACATTTCCTTTATGGTTTGTCCAGGAAGTACTGGGAATTCGCCGGGATGTGATTGTAGCAAATCTTTCGCTTATCAATACTGACTGGTATATAAGACAACTTAAATACTGGGGTGCGCCGATAAATTTCAGTGAATGGGTTATAAAGCGGTTAAGGCCCCAGATGACTCAGGACCGTCGGATTATATATGTCAAGGATATAATGATTCGCCACATCATTGCGGTAAATGCCGGTATTGAATTGAAGGACGAGGATTACTTTATTCCTCAGGAGGAGTTTGCTGCAAAATACCTAAAGGGCTATAAGGGTAAAAGGCCGATCTATTTTGCCTCCACGGTTTCCCAGGAGAATTATAAGGGATTTGAACCATATCTGAGACTTGAAGGACTGGTCTATCGGGTAGTTGGCGATAGTATTGCTCCACCGAACAATATTGACATCCAGCGCACAAAGAATTTCTTCTATCGTGATTACCGTTATACCGGTGTCTTTGAACCCGAAAAACAGGCCCTCCTTGCCACAATTATTGATGACTTTGAAAAGAGAAAGAGAGAGGGTGAGTTTTATAATTTCAAGGTTGTGAAGGACGAAAATACCGAGCGGCTATACAGCAACTATGCAGCGGGTCTATTCCAGCTCGGACTTGCTCTGCAAAATCTCGGTGATATTAAGGGGACAATCAATGCGTGGCGCTTTGCAATGCTCTTTGAGCCACCGCAATCCTTTCCGTTTCTGTATAATATTGGACTACTCTATGCCCAGATCGGGATGTTAGATTCAGCAGAAAGTTATTTTTCCCAGATTGAGACAAAAGACCCCCAGGTTATTTTGAGATTGGGCATGGTCTATCGCTCAATTGGAAAATTTGAAAAGGCCGTTGAATGTTTTCAAAGTTTAATAACCCAAAATCCGCGTAATCCGCAAGGGTATATGGGACTTTTATCCACATATCTTGACTGGGGCGATACTACAAATGCAAAAAGGATTCTGGAAGAGTGGATAAGAATGAATCCGCATGATACAAGTGCGTTGAATATCTTAAAAGAGATCAGCGGGAAATGAAGGCGATTGTCTTATATTCAGGTGGTCTTGATTCAACCCTTGCCCTGAAACTCATAAAAGAGCAGGGTGCGGAGGTCTTTCCTCTTTTTATCCGCCATCAATTCCTCCCTGAATCTCACTTACCAAAACTGAAAAATCTCAAGACTATTGATGTCACTGAAGAGATGATTGAAATTGTAAAAAGTCCCCATTATGGCTATGGCAAAAACCTTAATCCATGTATTGACTGCCGGATATTGATGCTCCAGAAAGCAAAGAGGTATTTAACCGAATTAAAGGCTGATTTTGTCGTGACCGGTGAGGTCCTTGATCAGCGACCGATGTCACAGCGAATGGAAATTCTGATGCTGATTGAAAAGAAGGCCGGACTTGAGGGCCTGGTTGTGCGACCATTGAGTGGAGGTTTATTACCACCAACAATTCCAGAAAAGAAGGGATTGATAGATAGAGGAAAATTGTTAAAGCTCCGGGGGAGGTCAAGGAGGATTGAACTTGCCCTGGCAAAAGAAAAAAATATAAAAGAATTCTTTTCTCCGGGCGGGGGTTGCCTTTTAACCGATACCGGATTCTCCCGCCGGCTGGCTGACCTGATGCGCTATGAAGGTGAGATTACACCCGAAGATATTCATCTTTTGAAATTAGGACGCCATTTCCGTCTCGGACCCAATACCCGCTTGGTTGTGGGACGAGAAGAGGAGGAGAACAAGAAACTGGAAAAACTACTTAATTCAAAGGCTGTCCTTCTTTATGTCCCCAATACCGGCAGCCCCAATGCCCTACTTTTAGGTAGTAGAGATCTATTAAAGACGGCAGCCCGGGTAATAGCCCGGTATAGTGATAAAAGAAAAGAATCCATTGTTGAGGTATGCTACAAAGAGAAGGGGAAGATAAATAAAGTGAAGGTGCAGCCCTGTACTGATGAAGAACTTAATAAATGGAGGGTTACCTGATTATGAAAAGATTGTGGGCACCCTGGCGTGTGGAATATATCCGCAGTCCCTCAAGGGGATGTTTCCTCTGTGAGGCATTAAGGGAGAAAGATGCAGAAAGGGTCTTTGTCCTGGAGAACGGCACGAAGGCATTTACCATTATGAACCGCTATCCATATAACAATGGCCATTTGCTGGTCGCACCAATCAGACACATCGGTTCAATTGAAGAACTAAATGATGATGAGGTACTTGATATCCATCGGTTGATTTTAAGGGCAATAAAGGTAATGGAAGTCGTAATCAAACCCGCTGGATTTAATGTTGGCATAAATCAAGGCTCGGTTGCCGGTGCCGGTCTTGTTGACCACATTCACGTTCATTTAGTTCCCCGCTGGCCCGGTGATACAAATTTTATGCCCATTATCGGTGAGACAAAGGTCATTTCTGAAGGCCTTAAAGAGACCTATAACAAAATCAAAAAAGGACTCCAGGAACTTTAAAAATTTGCCACATTTTGCTTCTCAAACCGACAAACGATGATTAAAATCTATGTATTTGAATTTCAAAAATTCTGAATGGACCTTCAAGATTATCCTCTCCCTTTATAAGGGAGAGGGCAGGGATGAGGGTTGGGGTTTCAGGGGCTTGCCCCTGATGTAATCCTGTGAGGAATAATGTTAATCTTCGGTCTTGGCAACCCGGGTTTGAAATATCGCTGGACAAGGCATAATACCGGGTTTTTGTTTCTTGATTTCCTGGCAAAAAAATATAAGAAAAGATTCTGCAAATTTGAAGATTATGCACAGACGATAATAAGGATAGATGGAAAAGAAATAAAGTTAATAAAACCGCTTTTATTTATGAACCACTCCGGCATCGCTGTTTCTCGCATTCTTGAAAAAAATCCTGACGCATTCATTATTATCCTTGATGATATAAACCTCCCCCTGGGTAGGATGAGATTTCGTGCCAAAGGCAGTGATGGTGGGCATCTCGGCTTAAGGTCAATTATTGAGGCATTGAATACTACAGACTTTCCGAGATTGCGCATCGGCATTGCGAATGAGGATTCCATTGCCCGAAGAATAGACTCTGCAGATTTTGTTTTGAGTCCATTTGACCGCGCTGAAAGAGAAATTATCAAACTGGTTATGGAAAAGGCAATAGAAGGAATTGAAATTTTTTTAACCCAGGGTTTGGAGAGGGCGCAGAACTTCATAAATGCAGTCAAGGTCACCGGAGGTTAACGGCTATTATCTTTTGAAAAATTCGCTCCCCTTGGTATCTCTTCTGGTAATGGGTAAGAGGCTGTGTAGCAATGTCATTGCGAGGAAATGAAATTAAAAGCAATCTCATCTTTGCAAATTGCTAACAGCCAATCGCTAATGGCTAGATAATGAGATTGCCGCACCCCTCGCTTTGCTCAGGGTTCGCAATGACAAAATGGAGTTATGACACAGCCGCTAAATGGTCACACTATTTTTCAGGTAATAGTTTAGTTTTCCTAAATTTTTTCTTCGCACATTCCCCTCCCTTATTGAGAGTGGATAAAGGGAAGGGTGAAATTTCGACATTTTTACCCCTCACCCTTACCCTCTCCCCCAAAGGGGAGAGGGTTTTTGGGGAAAAACTTAACTATTACTTTTTCAGATTTATGGGTTTTAGATTTATTGTATTGGAATTTGAAAAAATTCCAATACAAGAATAATGAAAATTTTCATTATAGAAAAGAATATGGACAAGATACATCTGGGATTTCTAAAAGTTCGCTGGAAAGTGCACAACTTTAAGATGGAGCGTCTCTGGGGGTTTCAGGGGTTCTCCCCTGATGTATCTTGTATGAATTTCAATAATTGTGAGGGTTAGGGTTTCATAGGTGAAACCCCTGATGATGTTCAAAATTGGTATCGGAATTTTTCAAATTCCGATACCATAAAATTCCTAAGAATTAACTCCAGTTTACGGGCAGTTCTTTACTTGTTTTTTCCCTTATGAGATTTGTAAAGGACATTTGCCTGGGCTGCCGCAAGCCTTGCAATTGGCACCCTGAAAGGCGAACAGGAGACATAGTCCATTCCAACCCGGTGGCAGAAGTGGATTGAATCCGGGTCACCACCATGCTCGCCACAGATTCCAATCTCAAGGTCCTTTCTTGCCTTGCGTCCGCGCTTAATCCCCATATCTATCAGCTCGCCAATTCCCCTCTGGTCAATGGACTGGAATGGGTCTTTGGGGAGAATGCCTTTCTTTATGTAATCGGGTAAAAATCCACCGATATCATCCCGGGAGAATCCAAATCCCATCTGGGTTAAATCATTTGTGCCATAAGAGAAGAACTGGGCAACAGTAGCAATCTCATCGGCAACGATGCAGGCGCGGGGAATCTCAATCATCGTGCCATACATATATTTTATCTTCTTGAGGTTATATTTCTTTAAAACCTCTTTGTAGACCCTCTCCACAATAACTACCTGGTCTTTCAATTCGTTCACCTCACCCACGACCGGCACCATTATCTCCGGATACGGCTTCTTTCCCTCTTTTATCAGTTCTGCAGCCGCCTCAAAAATTGCCCGAACCTGCATCTCACTCACTTCCGGGTAGGTAATACCCAGACGGACTCCGCGGTGACCCATCATTGGATTTGATTCATGGAGCATATCCGCACGTTCATTCAATTCTTCAATTGTGATATTCAATTCCTGGGCAAGTCTTTCCCTTTTATCTGGTTCATTGGGGACAAATTCATGTAAGGGTGGGTCTAAAAGACGAATCACTACCGGAAAGCCGTCCATTGCCTCAAGGACACCCTTTATGTCATTCTTTACATAGGGAAACAACTCATCCAGTGCCTTACGCCTTTCTTCCTCGTTTTTTGACATAATCATCTTGCGCAATAAGAATAAGGGCTCTTCTGAACCCTTGCCATAGAACATATGTTCGGTCCTCATCAGCCCGATACCACAGGCACCAAATTTCCTGGCACGCTGGGCATCTGCAGGGGTATCCGCATTTGCCCGAATACCTAATCTCTTTACTGAATCGCAGACCTTTAAGAACTCCATAAGTAAAACATTCTCTTCAGCGGATGCCATCATCGGCAACTGCCCTTCATAGACATTTCCCTTTGTTCCATTCAGAGTCAGCCAGTCTCCTTCTTTGAATACCTTATCTCCAATTCTCAGGGTCTTATCTTCGTAGTCAATCTGTAACGCGCCACAGCCAACAATACAGCATTTCCCCCAGCCCCGGGCAACCAGTGCCGCATGAGAGGTCATCCCACCCCGGGCAGTCAGAATTGCCTGGGCAGCCCGCATACCATCAACATCCTCAGGATTTGTCTCCTCCCGAACCAGGATAACCCTTTTACCCTGTTTTGACCATTCCACTGCATCCTTTGCGGTAAATACAATCTGACCGTTTGCCCCACCGGGTCCAGCAGGTAAACCTCTGGCAATAGGTCTTGCCTTCATCTCTGCCTTTGGATCAATCATTGGATGGAGCAGTTCATCAAGTTGTGCTGGTGTGACCCGCATCACTGCTTCTTCCTTGGTAATCAACCCCTCTTTCAACATATCCATTGCCATCTTTACTGCTGCCGGTCCGTTTCTCTTCCCCACTCGGCACTGGAGCATATAGAGTATTCCCCGCTCAATTGTAAATTCAATGTCAAGCATATCCCGATAATGACGCTCCAGTTTCTTCTGATAATTGTAGAGTTCTTTATAAATCTCAGGCATTGCCTTTTCAAGTGAAACGAGGTCCTTGTTATGTTCACTCTTTGAATATTCATTCACGGGTGCAGGTGTTCTGATTCCTGCTACTACATCTTCACCCTGGGCATTTATTAGATACTCACCATAAAACTCATTTTCGCCATTCCCAGGATTGCGGGTAAATCCAACACCGGTTGCGGAATCCTCACCCATATTGCCAAAGACCATTGCCTGGACACTACAGGCAGTTCCCCAGTCATCCGGAATTCCTTCAATCCTTCTATAGGCAACCGCCCTTTTTCCATTCCAGGAGGCAAAGACCGCCTTTATCCCTCCCCAGAGCTGTTCATTATGGTCATCGGGAAATTCCCTGCCCAGCACTTCTTTTACTTTACTCTTAAATAATTTACAGAGTTCCTTCAAATCATCAGCGGTAAGTTCTGTATCACTTCTATATCCTTTTTCCTCTTTCATCCTTTCCATTATCTTTTCCAGTTGCCGCCGGATACCAGACTCGTCATCCTTTGGTTCAATGCCCCCGGCCTTTTCCATTACTACATCAGAATACATCATAATCAATCGGCGATAGGCATCATAGACAAAACGTTCATTACCGCCACTCTGTTTTATCAAACCCGGGATTGTCTTTTCCGTTAGTCCGATATTCAAGACCGTCTCCATCATTCCCGGCATTGATGCCCTTGCACCCGAACGAACCGAGACCAGGAGTGGATTTTGCGGGTCACCAAACTTCCTGCCCAGTAACTTCTCCATCCGCTCCATTGCCTTTTTTACCTGTGTTTTTAATTCCTTGGGTAGTCTCCTTTCATTCTTGTAGTAATAGTTACACACCTCGGTGGTAATTGTAAAACCGGGTGGAACCCTTATTCCGAGATTTGTCATCTCAGCAAGGTTTGCACCCTTACCACCCAATAGATTTTTCATATTCGCCGAACCATCAGCCCTTCTCCCACCAAAGTTATAGACCAATTTCTTCATTCTACTCCTTTCAATCTTTTACCTTTTAATTCTGGCAACGATTTTCTTTATTAAATCTTTGAGCACCTGCCCATTCCTTTCCTTTAACTCATAATTTACTTTAATTGCCGGTTTATTGAGTTTTAAAAACTTTCTCAGGTCCACCGGGGTGGCAATAATAACAATATCCCCCGGGGTCCTATTGATACTCCTCTGCAACTCATAGATCTGACTCTTTGAATAGCCCAAGGCCGGAATCAAAGGACCGATCTGGGGATAGATATTAAAAGCCCTCTTTATTGAACCAACCACATAAGGCCTCGGGTCAATAATACTCTTTGCCTTAAATTTTTTTGCCGCAATCACACCGGCTCCGAATGACATTTCACCGTGGGTCAGAGTTGGACCATCTTCAACCACAACCGCTCTTTTATTACGGATCAATTCCGGTCTATCCACATAAATTGGTGATTCTCCTTCAATGATTATTGCCCGATTATTCAGTTTATGAATATTTTCCTTTAATAACTCAATATTCTTTCTGGGTGCTGTATCAACCTTATTTATTATAACCACATCTGCCAGTCGCACATTTGCCTCACCCGGATGGTATGAACTCTCATTGCCAACCCGAAATGGGTCAACGACAACAATATGCAGGTCGGATTCATAAAATGGCAGGTCGTTATTACCCCCATCCCATACAATTATGTCAGAAATCGCCTCTGCCGCTTTCAGGATTTTTGCATAATCAACACCGGCAAAGACCGTATTCCCGCGCCGAATATGGGGTTCATACTCCTCCCTCTCTTCAATCGTGCACTGATATCTATCAAGGTCGGACATTGTAGAAAATCGCTGAATTACCTGTTTCCTTAAATCGCCATAAGGCATCGGATGTCGGACAACCGAGAAGCGAGCCTTCAATTCGTTAAGGATATCACAAACCCGGCGGGTTGTTTGACTTTTACCAGAGCCAGTCCTTGCTGCACAGATAGATATTATCTTACATTTTGATTTTAACATTGAGGAACGGGGTCCCAAAAGCCAGAAGTCAGCACCCGCGGCCATTGCCTCTGATGCCTTGTGCATGACATAATTATGCGAAATATCGGAATAGGAAAAGACGACTATGTCAATCTTATATCTTTTTATTAAATGGGTCAACTTGCTTTCGGAAAAGATAGGAATCCCCTTTGGATATCCCTTCCCTGCCAGTTCCTTGGGATATTTCCTATCTTCAATATTGGGAATCTGGGTGGCAGTGAAACAAATTACCTTATATTCAGGATTGTTCTTAAAGAAAATATTAAAATTATGAAAATCCCTTCCGGCCGCACCCATAATAAGAACTCTTTTCACATAAACCTCCTGATTCAGTTAATCAACCGTTAGTCCTTCTTATCTCCCTGCAAAACTTAATTTCATAACCAATTTTAGGGTAGGAGAGAGATTTCTCTACCCATTATTAGGAGTTTCACCCAAATAATGGATTGAATAAGGATGTTATATTATATCCAAAATGGGTAAAATGTCAAGGTATCCGCTCTTTTTCTAAAATTTCCCGGGCCATTATCGCATAGACAGAAGCCGGGTCCTTGATAATCAGTTCCTCAAGGACCTCCCTGGCTTCTTTTTTCCTTCCCATCTTTATCAAGACCCGCGCCTGAAGAATCTTGGCGCGGGGGAATTTATGTTCAATAAAATCTCGGTCAAGCTGCATGAGAAATTTAAGGGCAAGATCAAATTGGTCTTCATTAAAATTGACAAGACCGAGATAGTAGAGTGCATAACCTCCCACCCGGGTATTAATCAATTCCCTGAGGCTATCCCGGGCATCCTTGGTCTTATCAATCTCTATAAACAAAATTGCCCGTGCCAGTCTTTTCAGATTTGCGGTATCGCCCCTTGCGTTCTCTATTAGATAGAGCCTTTCCAGGGCGTCATTGGCAATCTCATGGGAAGTAAAGCGACTGGCGGTTAAAAGGTAACTCTCCCGCGCCTCCAATATCCTTCCGGCAAAGAATAGATTTTCACCAATGAGAAAATTGATTAATGGATGGTAAGAAGGACAAAGTTTTTTTTCACATTCCCTTAAGAATAGATTGGCACTGTCCGATTTATTTTCGGCAAGATAGAGATTATTAATCTTTAATACCAGTTCAAATTCATTGGATTCCTTCAGTTGTTCCTTTAAGGAGTCAATCGTAGAATTCAAAAGAATAAGAAAAAGTATCATCTTTCCTGAAGAATTCGCCTGAAGTATTCTCGGATATAAATCTCATACTCCTGAGGATAGGGCTCCCTCAATGCTCTTTGTATCAATTCATTGAGTTCATCCCTTCCCAATTCCTGTGGGAGCGGGGGTGGGGAAGGTCTGATAACATCCTTCCCTGGTCTGCTCTTACGCTCCTTTGTCCAGTCCTCCTGTCTGATTGACTTCTCGGCATCAAGGAGCCGGGAGATGAGTAGTTGTTGCCGTTCAATCAGTTTCCGGTCCAGTTTATACTGATACAATGCCTCTTCAATATCCTGCATCTCTCTGCTGATCTCCTCAAGGAGTTCCTGATATTTGCCAGCACCAGGGGAATCCTTTAATGCCTCAATTGCCTCCCTCAATTCCCGCTGCCTGCCTGCCAGCCTTGAAATCTGTGCCATCTGTTCTTTGCTCAATCCCGAGACTGGAATCGGGAAGATGCCGAGCATCGATTGATTCATTGCCATCTGCCCCTGGGTAATTTCCGAAAGGCTTTTCAGGAACTGGTCCATCCCGGTTGATGAGCCACCAGACTCCATTGCCTTTTTCAGACTCTCAAGGATTTCTATACTGGCAAGGTTCAGTTGTCTCATCGCCTCCCTGATGTTGTCTTTATGGTCCATTCCCAGACTTGCATCCCTTTGTGCCTGCTCCATCTCCTTTATTGCCCTTGCCAGCCGCTTACCCATCTGGGGTGTGACATAAAGACTCTTAACCTGCTGGGCATACAGGCTTTCCGCAACCGCCTTTGTTGAACCGGTTAGCGCTGATTGCAGGTCAATATCCAACTTTTCGCTATTTAAAATCTCCTCTTCAATTTTTGAGATTTCAATCAGACGATTCAATACCTCCATCATATTCTTCCTTAAATTTGCCGTCCTCCCCTTGGTCAAGGATTCATAGAGTTGCTGCAGGTCTGCAGCGAGTTTATTTAAATCACTTTCTGTCTTTGATAGATTATCCGGGTTAATTGGTGCCATTTCCCTTGCCTCGGTTGCCTTTTCACTTAAGGCACTGGCAATTTCAACTTCCTCCAGTTCTTGACTTAGTTTTTCAATCTGGTGGGCAAGGCTATCAATATTTTCAGCCAGGGTATCACAGGCACATTTTATCTCCTCTCCTTGTTGATATCTTTCATTTAGGCGTTCGGACTTTTCGGCAAGTTCCTTTGCCTTTTCGGCAAGTTCTCTTAACCTTTCTTCTTGTTGGTATCTTTTAAGAATTTCCAGGGTTCGTTCAAGGGCTCGGGTAAACTCTTCCTGCAACTCTTTTAGATTTTCTAATGCCCTTCTAACCTCCTCCGGTTTCTTATCCAGTTCCAATTTCAAATCTTGCAATGCCTGGCGCAATTCCTCCGGTGCTATTTCCTGCAAGATTCGGGTGATTTCCTGGAGCCTTTCAATTGATTTCTGGTCAAGAACAATCCCCTCCTTCAGCCTTTCAAGCGTTTTTTCCAATTCTTCCTGCCATTCTGAAATCTTTTTTAGAATCTGTTCCTCTTTACCAATCACCTCTTTTAAACGCTCCTTATCCAGATAGGATAATTCCTTTTCTTTCTTTATCTTCTCTTCCATTCGCTTTATCTCACCCACATTTTCTTTATATAACTCCTGCAGGGAATTAAGGTCTGACTGGAGCTGGGCCTCCTTGCCACTCACCTCTTCGTAAATCTGTTCCATCGTTGGAAAATAGATATGATAAAATTTACTGCGGGAAGTCTGTCCGGAGTTGTCAGTTACCTCAACATAGTATGAAACCTCATCCCCGGGCAGAAGTCCCAAGCTTGATAAATTCCAGTCAAAGAATATCGTATCTTCTATGCTTCCCCGGTTGATTCTCAAGTTTATTTTTTTGTTTTCTTTTAAGTAATAATTAAGAACTGCCTTTTCAAGCCCGTAATCATCGCTGCACTTTATCCCTAATGTCAATTTCATATCCTGGGGTAAATAGATATTGTATCCGGGATAGAATATCTCAACAATCGGAGCGAGGTTGCTGACTGAATAAATTGTTATAACCTCCTTCAATTCAGTCTGTGCCTTTAAGTAAAGTAATGCATTGCCGCTTGATTTTATTGTGAATCTACCTGTAAACTCATTATCCTGACAATCCAATTCTGTAGTATCACCATATTCAAATAAACCCCGGGAAAGATTCTGCGAGGCAATTCCTTTTACAAGGACTTCGGTACCAACCGGTGCTACAATATCTCTGGTAGTCTTAATCTCCTCTTTTAAGTGGGTATAGGCGGGATATTTCAGATGGAATTCAAGATGCCTCAGGACTAAGGGTTCAATTACCTGAAGTTTAATCTTCTCCGTTTTCCGTTCAAAGATTCTAAAATAGAAGGTAAGAGATTTTTCAACAGTTACCTTTTTTCTGGCAATCCCATCGGTGAGAAAAATTTTCTCCCTTTTAGTAACTCCCCCTTCCTCGCTGATTAGTTCTACCGCCCTAGGCAGATAGAGATTGAATATGTGAAGTTTTAAGTCAATCTCAATTCCCTTGGGAACTGCCATTGTCCTAGGCAGCAATTGATACTCAATTTTACGGTTTAAAGAGAAGTAGAACCTTTTCGGAAAGAATGCCGGATATGACAGGAAAAGAATAACGGTGAGGAGAAAAAATAGGATTGAGCGATTAAATTTTTCAAAAGTTAAATATTTATTGATATCAATACTGCTAAATTTATCGGCGACGCTCTTTATAAAACCTTCAATCAATTCCCTTGAATAGCCCTCTTTATTACTCTTGGGGGATAAACAGAACTGGAGACTACCCACGAGTTCACCCTTAAAATTTATCTTTCGGTCAAGCATCCTCACCCTTTCTATAAAGGTCCTGGGACGATAGAATAGCAATGATAATATTCCAATTAGCCCATAAATTGGCGATTTCAACAAAAAGAGGGCAACAGTGATGGCGATTATAAATATCCCAAGAGTAAAGAAGAGGGATGTGCCAAGGTCAATAAGCCTCTGTTTTTTATTATAAATCCTTATTTTATCAATTAATGGGTTTGATTCCATTTTATCTTCAGTGGGTTAAGGCATAGACGACGATATTGATACCCATCTTCAGTGCTGCCTCGCGCTTTTCCGGTGGGTCATTATGAACATCAGGGTCTTCCCAGCCATCTCCCAGGTCACACTCATAGGTATAGAATACGACAAGACGATTCTGGTAAAAAATTCCAAACCCCTGTGGCGGTTTGCCATCATGTTCGTGAATCTTGGGTAGACCATTAGGAAAATCATAACAACAGTGGTAGATCGGATGGTCGAAGGGTAATTCAATTAAAGGAGAGTCAGGAAAGACCCTTTTAATTTCCTTTCTAAAAGAGGAATCCATACCGTAATTGTCATCCGCATGTAAAAAGCCACCACGGGCAAAATAATTTCTCAAAATTTTTATCTCCTCATCCGTGAAATGGACATTGCCGTGACCGGTCATATAGAGGTAGGGATATTCAAATAGTCTGGGGTCGGTTATCTCTACAATTTCTTCATTGGGTCTGGCCCTGATTGTGGTACGCTGATTTATCTCTTTTAATAGATTGGACAGGGAAGATGGATTTGCATACCAGTCACCACCACCACCATACTTCAGGCGCGCAATCGTAAAGTCATACTGATTTAATAATAGAACTAAAATCCAGAGCATATTCACAATGCTTATTATAAGCCGAAATAGAGTTATGTCAAGACTCCGTCGCCCTCGCCACCCACACTTTTTGTCTAATCCGTGGTTAAAGCACGAAGTGATAGCCGCATTATACAATTTTACCACCCTGACCTGAAATAATGGTTGAGGTGAAATGTCCTTAGTGATATAATGATAATTAGCGTTTGGAATGTGAAGAATTTACTACCCGGTGGGGATTAAAAAGGGAAGAGTGATTAGGTGATTTAAACCGAAGACTTGACAAATGACAAAATTTGCATATAATTACTATACTCTGCAATAAAGGAATTGAAAGAATTCCATTGGAGTTTATTTGGCCGGTAATCTGCAGATGTGGATTATTGCAATTTTTAGTGAATCAGGCAACCACAAGTCGTAGGATGGCTGGGCTATTTATAAGAGCTTGGTTGGGGGTTCAGGAACCTGTCTGATATACACCCCTTGATTGAATTTAAGGAGGTATTAAAATTATGGAGATAACCGAGCTTAAAAAGAAGAAGGTCTCGGAACTTCATACTATTGCAAAGGAACTGGGTCTTGAGAATTATACTGACTTGAAGAAACAGGACCTGATTCATGCAATAATTGAGGCCGAGACAAAAAGGGCGGAGCTGGTGCCGGTTGAGGGTGTCTTACAGATTCATCCCGAGGGCTATGGCTTTTTAAGGTCACCAAATTACAACTACCTCCAGAGTCCGGATGATATCTATCTCTCAATGTCCCAGATTCGTAAGTTCAATCTTAAGGTTGGTGATACGATACGGGGACTTGCCCGGCCGCCCAGGGAAGGCGAGCGCTACTTCGCAATGATAAAGATTGAGTATGTCAACGGCATTCCCTTGGCGGAGTTTAGTGGACGAATTCTCTTTGACAATCTTACACCCCTTTATCCAAATGAAAGGATTCATCTTGAAGTGGAAGGAAAGAATGACCTCTCGATGCGGATAATTGACCTCTTTACGCCGATTGGTAAGGGACAGCGCGGCCTTATCGTTTCCCCGCCACGGGCGGGCAAGACCGTTATCCTTCAGAAGATTGCCAATTCTATAACTGCCAATCATCCTGAGATTTACCTGATTGTTTTGTTGATTGATGAGCGGCCCGAAGAGGTAACCGATTTTGAACGTTCAGTGCAGGCCGAGGTAATATCCTCAACATTTGATGAAACACCAGAGCGTCACACTGAGGTTGCTGAAATTATCCTGGAAAGGGCAAAACGAATGGTTGAATCAAAGAAGGATGTAGTGATTCTCTTGGATAGTCTCACCCGTCTTGCCCGTGCCCACAATGCAGTTGTGCCTCACTCGGGCAAAACACTATCGGGCGGACTTGACTCCACTGCTCTGCAAAAGCCAAAGAAATTCTTCGGCTCGGCACGCAAGATTGAAGAAGGAGGAAGCCTTACGATTATCGCTACTGCATTAATAGATACGGGCAGTAGAATGGATGAGGTCATCTTTGAAGAGTTTAAAGGAACCGGTAATCTGGAACTTGTGCTTGACCGTCGCCTTTCTGACCGGCGAATATTCCCAGCCCTTGACCTGTACAAATCAGGAACCAGGAAAGAAGAACTCCTGCTTACGGAGTTTGAACTGAATCGGCTCTGGATTCTACGCAAACTCCTTTCCGAGATGAATACAATTGAACAGATGGAATTTATTATTGAAAAGATGCAGCGGACTAAGAATAATCGGGAATTCTTAGAATCAATGAGTGAATCATAAAATCAGGAGGAATAAATGAAGAAAGATATTCACCCCAAATATTTTGATTGTGTAATAACCTGTGCCTGTGGCAACAAAATCCAGACGCGGTCAACAAAAGAAAAGATCTCCGTTGATATCTGCGCCAATTGTCATCCATTTTTTACCGGCAAACAAAAGATCGTTGATTCCGCAGGGCGGGTTGAGAAGTTTATCAGTAAATATCAAAAGGTAAAAAGACTATCCAGAAAAAGGACGAAGTCGGAGTAAAAGATGAAAAAGCCACCGAATCTGAAAAATGTCTCTTTTGGAGAAATAAAGAACCTGGAGGGTAGGTTTAACCTTCTGAAGGAGTATCTTTGACCCCCAAAAAATTCTCAATGAGATAAAAAAACTGCAGGAAAAGACCCTACAGCCCGACTTCTGGAACGACCGCCAGCAGGCGCAAAAAATTATGAGTGAAATTGACCGTAAGCAGACATTGCTTGATACAGTGAATAATATCTCACAGCAGTTCTCCTTCATAAACGAACTGCTTGATTTGGAGATAGATGATGCGAAACTCTCCTCAGAGATAATGACCGAGGTGAAGGAAATAGAAAAGAGAATAAGGGATCTGGAGTTCAAACTTTTACTCGGAGGAGAGGATGATATAAAAAATTGTATAATGACAATCCACCCCGGGGCAGGCGGAACCGAGGCCTGTGATTGGGCAGAGATGCTAATGCGGATGTATCTGAGATACCTTCAGATAAAAAAATTTACCTATCGCATTCTTGACCTTTTACCCGGTGATGTGGCTGGGGTCAAGGATGTAACGCTTGAGGTAACGGGGAAATATGCCTACGGACTGTTGAAGGCAGAAACAGGTATCCATCGCCTGGTGCGAATCTCACCATTTGATGCCAACCAGAAGCGGCATACCTCTTTCGCCTCGGTATTTGTCTATCCTGAGGTGGAAGAGGTAAGTTTTGAAATTAAAGAAGAGGACTTAAAGATCGATACCTTCCGGGCAGGCGGCCATGGTGGGCAGAATGTCAATAAGGTCTCCTCGGCAGTTAGAATTACCCACATCCCGACGGGGATTGTTGTCCAGTGCCAGAATGAACGTTCCCAATTCCAAAATAAAATGAATGCGATGAAGGTCCTTCGTTCCCGGCTCTATGATTACTACAAACGAAAGGAAGAAGAAAAATTGAATGAACTTGAATCTAAGAAAACGGATATTGCCTGGGGACACCAGATTCGTTCTTATATCTTTCATCCCTACAAACTTGTTAAAGACCATCGCACTGATTATGAAACAACACAGGTTGAGAAAGTAATGGATGGTGAACTTGATGATTTTATCTATTCCTATCTGCTGATGGATTCCCAGAAGAGTAAAAAACTGAATGGTGTAGGTTAAACATCTATTGACTTTAAACTTAAATTTTATATAATTGAATGTAAGGAGGTATAATGAGACAAATCCTTTTCGCATCTTTAATTTTTGTTCTTTTTTTTACCTTATGTGGTGCGCCACAACCACCTGCAACAGGTGGACAACCCGGTCGGATAGATGTTGCGTATGGTCTACTCGGCGAAAATGAGCTCCAACGATTATTAAGAGCGCTACCTACTTTTATAGAGGTGATTGAAAAAGAAGGTAGAGATTTTGATTTTAAAGAAGACCCCGGGAATTTGCTTTCTGCCTATCAGTCGATGGCACTATTAAATAAAGAAATCGCCGAACTTGATGCCCGGTTGCGTACCGCCGGCATGGGCTGGAATGAATTCTGGCCTGCGTATGGTAAGACGATGTTTGCCTATACTGCAATCCTTTTTGATTCTTTAAAAGGAGAGATGAAGAAAAACGAAGCAGAGATGAAAAATATGGAATCAAGGTTGAAGGACCCGAAGGTCTCCGAAATGGAAAAGAATATCTTAAAACAGTCCCTTGAGGCAATGAAGGCAATGACCAAAATGTGGAGTGACCTTGATACAATTTATGCCAAGGTTCCTCAGGCGAATAAAGACCTGGTTAAGAGGTATTTTAAGGAACTGACTAACATCTTGGACCGGGATTAGATCTTAATATTTGCTTGAGTTTAATTCTTAAGGATCTTATCCTTTTAATTTTTCCCTGATAGATTGTAAGTCAAGGGTTTTAGCCTCCCGTAACATAGGTCTAAAGTAAAAGATTCAATTTTATTTTCTTTGTAATAGGTAAGTTTTCCCCAAAAAATTGTAGGGCAAGGCTTTAGCCTTGCAAATGTAGGGACAGCCTTTATGGTGTCCCACGGACAGGGATAAACCCTGCCCCTACAATTGCTGCGAGGATTCTGGGTCGCGGTTAGAAACCGCTCCTACAAAAAGAAATATTGTAGGAGGGGCTTCCAGCCCCGATAAATATCAAGAATTCAGGGCGAAACTGCTGATGTATCTTGAGTGAGTTTGGGAAAAACTAAACTGTTGCGTTTTTCTTTTTTATTGGGGTCATTTTTGGTGCCCCGCGTTTCAATAAGGCAACATTATGCAAAAATTTATACTTGTTTCCCAAAATTCGATTACTTCTTTTCTGCACTTCTTCTTTGCTTGTTCGCAATGGATTGAATTTAGCCGAGACAGTTAAATTATCGTAATAAGACGACTTCCGCTGTCGCCTTTGACTGTGCCATCTGATATATTACATAATACACACCTGAGGGCAACTTACGATTAAAGTCATCCTTACCATCCCAGAAAAGTTCATAGAATCCTGCCTGTTTTTCACCATTGAAAATTGTTTTGACTTTCTGTCCGAGCACATTATAGATTTTTAGACTGTAATTGCCGTAACTGCTCACTTGAACTTTAATTTTTATAGAATTGCGAAATGGATTGGGAGAAATTGAGAGAAAATGTTTGTTTATGGGAATATTACGGATTTCCTTTTCAGTAATCCCTAATTTGTGTCTGATTAACTTAAAACAACTTGCAGTCCCTGTTCCAATATGAAAGCCAGGACCTAAGAGCGGTACCCAATACACGGTATCTGTATCCCCGCCCATTGTATAAAACCAGCCGGAATCTGATTTGAGTGCCATAAATTGGCACCCACTAATTCGGGGCATTGGATGTTCAGGCAATGCAAGATATTGCCTGGAATTTGGGTCATACTCCCAGACTTTATTTAACTTTTCTGCATGTGGCCTACGCCCATATGCTCCTCCAACCATATATATCCTGTCATCATATAGATTAGCACTGCTCAGACATACAGGATAAGGGAGGGTATCATAAAAGCCCCAGATAATTGAATCCGGTTGGCTCACCTGAATATCTCCTACAATGATTGAATCAAAAAGGAAAAAACCAAGAGTCGCATATTCTCCACCAATAAGATAGATTGTATTATTTAAGATACAGGCCGGGCCACTCAAGAATTGCTGATTAAAATTTGAACATTCATAAAAGGTATCAAGGGCTGGATTATATAAGTGAACCCTATAATTATGTAGTCCACCAATACAATAGATTAACGAATCATTCCAGACTACCCTTGCTGCGGAGGCAGTATATGGCCAAGGGAATGTATCACCTTCATACCAGGTATTATTTTCAATATCATAAATCTGATTTTTATTAACGCTTGCATACGAAGAATCGAAGCCTCCAATAATGTAGATTTTACGCTTGCAATATGCCCCATATATAAAATTTAATGGATAAGGCATTGGAGTTTTTATAGTCCAGGTATCTGAAAGGGGGTCGTATTCCCAGCAGTTGTTTTGCACTGGATTCGTTTGACCTAATAGTGGATTGTAATACGGAGAGCCTCCGATTACATAAATCTTATCATTGAATGGCGAATAGACTGTGGCGTGCGCCATCCGAGGTTCTGGCATAGATGCAATACGCCGCCATTCATAAATCCTGACTTCTATTTCCTTAAAAAGTGTATCATTATAAGGGTCCAAGTCGTGAACCAAGTTGGTAATTGCACAGACACGATATTTCCCCGGAATATGAAAGGGTAACCATGCTGGAAAAATAGCACTAATTGTATCTCGTGAAGATAGGTTGAATATGTTGACTGTCTCATCGTAGATAATAGAAAGGTCTTTGGTGATAATAAGTCGCACAGGGAAAGATTCAGCATTTGCACCGCTATTCATCACTAAGACCCTTGGAATAATTGTTGTATCGGTATAGGTAATTGAATCAGGTTCAATAATCTTCAACGGTCGCACATCGTGTTCAAGGAGATTACCAAGGCAAAGATATGAGCGAATTATATGGTCACCGTCATAGTAATCTTGCTTCTGCCAGACCCCATTTAATCTTACCCATTTGTATTGCGGATAATCTGTAATACTGTCAATTCCAACTGCCTCGGTCCCTTTACAAGGAATATTTCTCATTCCCACCCAGAAGTTTCCGTAATTTATTACCAGACTATCGGGTGGTATTCCATAGACCCAGGATGGAGGTATTGTATCACCTTTTATAATATCACACCACACTGGGGGCTCGTCAGGGATACCATCGTGTGTTCTATCAAACCAGATGCCAATCTCAAATGGGTCTGGGGTAGAATCCGGCCATGTCCAATTAGGGTCTCCTTTTGATAATAAATAGATAGCAACATATTTTATCAAACAAGGATAATATGGTGGGATAAATTCCGTGGCAATAACATCATCTTCAGAATGGAAATAATAACCCGTCCTTACTACACCATCATCCCAGCGCCCTGAATCGCTGACTATTCCCGGCGCCTTTAGCCTTTTGGATAATGTATCATCACGATTTACAGTATCACCAGGCAGTTCGGTATATAAAATTGTCTCGTAATCAAAAAATTCAGCAGGCAACCAAGGGGTAAATATAACATCAGTCTTGGCATTAGAAGGAAGATTGCTAACATATTGAACATCAGAGAAAATCTCTATACCCATAGAATCAATCTTGCAGACAACTGGAAAAGAAACAGTTGATTGCCCACGATTCTTTACCCTTAATACGAGATTAACCGGTGTATTGGGAGTTAATAAATTGCCATCGGTTGGTGACAGAAGTTCAACAACACCGACATTAGAATCGGGTGGTGGAATATAATAGAATCTTATTGCATATTGATTGGTTATATTCTCCTGATAGGCAACAAGTCCAACCTCCCCATTACCATCCTCTATACCAATTGTAGAGGGAACTTCAAGCCAGTCAGGTGCAGAATGGTATTGAAATGTGATTGAAGAGTCTTGGGAATTTAATATAATCTCAAATTTATAAGGTCCATCACCATTATAACCGAATACACTATCCCATTCAACAATAAATTTCCCGTTATAAGTGCCATAATTTGCTGAACCATAACCAAAATATCCAGGAAATAAATCGCAGGCAAACGGTGCGATTGTATTATTCGGTTCATAAACATAAGGAATTGGCACATTAAAACTTGTGCTTTTTGATGTAAAGGAAATCCAGCCATTGGAACAAATCCTTATTGAATCAAAGTTAATACCGTAGAACCAGAACGGCGCAGGTAACGGGATTGGTCCGATGTTTACATCGTCACCAGTGATTGGATTTGAATCTATTTCTACCCAGTTGTATGTCGGACCCCCTGGTTCATAGGAATCTATCCAGTGATAGCCGAATTCATCGAAACCAGTGTGCGTTTGTCGGGGGGCCTTTAAATATACTCGCGGGATTATGCCTTTGAGGTTTTTATCCGGACCAATCGCCGGCTGGGTAATAAAAAATAGTAATATTACCTGAATCATCTTATTACCACAACCTTCTTTACACAGGTCCAATCATTGGTTTCAATCATAAGGAAATAGACACCAGAACTAAACCTTTGCTTATCAATCCGCCCAGTATGAATTCCACTCTGTTTATACTCTTTCTGTCTTTCAAGAACCCTGCCTAAGATATCAATAAATGAAATCTTTACCTCTGATGGATTTTTAAGATAATAAGTAAACTCAATATCTTCTTTAAGATTTTTAATTTGAAAATTTTCGGATGCTGGACTGGCTTTTTCTTCACTTATTCCTTCCCCATAGTATTGATAGATATGCAAGCCTAAAAACCACTGGGCAATATAAATATAGGAATTTTTGTAAACGACATCCACACCATAATACTCTCCCGGTGGCGCATCGTAATACCCAAGTTCAGTTATAGAATTGGGATTTGAGACATCAAGCACACTCAATAGTTTTATAATCGGTGATGATGAAGCATCCAATCTTACACCTGTGGCGATATTACCCGAAGCGTCAATGTCATAAAAATATGCTTGGGGAAGACACCCAATTAACATTGGCAAATAGGGATTTGTAACATCAATAACAAAAAGGGTATCATTACCGGCGATATAGATGCGATTGTTATCAAGGGTAAGATTCCCCTGGTTACATTCCAGAAAACTTGTCCGAAATGGATGGAGGGGGTCGTGGACATTGATGATTGACAAACCTCCATGCTGAACTACCCCAGCCATATAAACATAGTCACCAGCCCCGGCAATATCATAAAAAGGACAAACTACCGAATCATAAGTGCTGACAACATAAGGCATTTGGGGATTGGCAACATTTACTATTGTGAGTCCTGGTGTATGGTCTGCCACATAGACAAAACTATCCCTTGCCCAGACTCCCCATACCCCATAACAATTGGGAATATAACACTCACCCAATTTGACAGGGTTTGTGGGAATAGAGATATCAATTACATTCAATTTGCCATTCTCAAATTCTCCACAAGTTACATATGCATAATTTTCTCCAAGATACATCATATTTGAATTATTTTCAAAGGCTAAAGAGCCGACTTCCTGGCAATTTGCAGGGTTTGAGATATCAACAATATTTAGCATATTCTCACTGCAGAGATATGCGTAATTGCCCCTGACAAAGACATTCCTTAAACATCCCGGTGTCTGATAATGCCCGATTTCATAAGGATTTTGGGGGTCGGTTGCATCTATTGACCGTAAGCCTCCCCATGTGTGGGAAAGGAATACATAGCCATTTAAATAGGAAACCCCTTTATAACACCATACAGTATCCGGTAATGGACACCAGCCTATTTTTATCGGTGAATGAATATCAGTAATATCATATATTCCAAATCCATAGCCATTTATACTATCATAGTCCGGAAAATAAAGGTAATTTTCATAGACCTCACAGTCTTTACCACTACCACCCATCTCGCAACAATAAACTGGATGCCCTGGTTCGGAGATATCAAAAATCATCGTGCCGCCACCAAAAAGAAAAAAGACGAATAGATAATTACCATATATCTTTGCACCAGAAAGATTGGGAACGCCTGTGGTCTCATATATTCTATAAGGATGCGCAGGATCAAAGATATTGATTCCCACCAACTCACCCCCAAATGTAGTGGGGGTGAATGGCATAACGCAATATGCATAATCACCTTTTACAGCAATTCCGGTGGCAGAATAACAGGGTGGCTCAAGAATATTACAACTTCCTATTTCAAAAGGTGAATATGGATTGGAAATGTCAATAATACGAAGTTTGTAGGAATCAGTAATATATGCATAATTCCCCTTTACGAACACCTCATTTACCGAATAAATGGCATCAAGCCCACCCAAAAGAACAGGCTCGGCAGGATTCTGTAAATCATAGATTTTTAATCCAAACGACCTTTCAGCAACAAAAAGCAGATTGCTCGTGAAATAGGTGTGTGGACGGTCAGACCTGGTGATAATCTGGGATACCTTTACTGGCTGCGTCGGGTCATCAACATTTAGAATTAAAATTCCACCTCCCGCAGTTAACATAACATACCTATGCCCATTGATTAACCCCGCACTCATCTTCTGTGCAGTGCCAAATGGCCAGGCACCAAGCCAGCGCACATTCAATGAATCCTGGGCAATGAGTAAAAATGGCAATAATAATGCTACAAAAATTAACTTCGCTTTCATTTATTGAGGTTTTATTACCTTCACAAAACCAATATTTTTCCCATTCGCCGAGAGAGAAAGAAAATAAATTGAAGGGGATAAGGCTTCTATTCTCTCATCAACAATTGTTAAATAAGAATGTGTCTGGGTAATGGTCTTTTCAAAAACTAATGCACCAGAAAGATTGTAGAGTGCTATTCTTATCGGGGATTGAGGGGGTTGCACAAATTTTAAGAAAATGGAATTTTTGAAAAAAATTGGGGCACTGAAATATTTATTTGCCGGTTTCGGATTTGAAACTTCCTCAACGAAATTGCCGGTGGGATTTCTCTTATAATAAATTTCTGGATTACCATCACGTTCATC
This sequence comes from Caldifarciminota bacterium, assembly GCA_039802265.1. Classification (GTDB taxonomy): domain Bacteria; phylum Hydrothermota; class Tepidihabitantia; order SM23-42; family JAOAFX01; genus JBDRWI01. Next base: position 64,313 of record JBDRWI010000003.1, read on the forward strand.
GGTCCATAAAACATGGACTTTTGTGCCAGAAACAGCAATGCTGGGGCTAAAGGAACTCCCAGGATTATTGGTGAGCCTCGTATCCGGTCCCCAGGTTGCACCATTATCACTGGAATATTTATAATAGAGGTCACCGGCGCTTTCTTCTACCCAGACGATATGAACATTCCAACCTGAGACAGTAATATTAGGATTGTCTGAACTTGAGGAAGTAAAGGTGAGCCTTGTATCTGGACCCCAATTTAAGCCATTATCAGTTGAGCGTTTATAATAAATCTCGTGGTTTCCATCACGCGCATCCATCCATACTACATGAACATTGTTTCCTGAGGCAGCGATTGAGGCATACCAGGAATCTTCAGTTCCCTGGGATAGTCTTATCTCCGGTTCCCAGGTTATACCATTGTCAGTTGAGCGTCTATACCTAATCTGCTCTTTACCATATCCCAAGTCTCGCCAGTCCTGCCAGACGATATGAATGTAGTTCCCGGAAACTGCGATAGAAGGGTTCCATATTACATCATATTCTGTAATTCTTACATCCGGGTCCCAGCCATAGCCATTACACGATGAATGCTTAAAACGAACCTCATCCATCCCTGTCCCCAAATCCTGGTCAACCCAGACAGCATAGACATCGTTTCCTGGTGCTACCATAGAAGGATAAGCAGAAAGACCATAGCTGTATGTGAGCCTATAATCTGGTAACCAGGTTGAACCACCATTTTCTGAGTGTTTGTAGTAAATCTCGTAATTACCCTGGCGCATATCTGTCCATAAAATATGAACGAAATTGTTTGCAAAGGCAATTGCCGGAGTCTGTGATAGTGCAGTGTCATTTGTAAGCCTTGTGTCGGCTGTCCAATTTACTCCTCCATCAAGTGAGCGCTTAAAATAGATTTCATTATTACCATCACGGCCATCAGACCAGACAGCCAGAACTGTATCTCCACTTGCGGCGATACACCAGGCGGAATTCCAGTTCAAATAGGAAACAGAATCATTATAAGTAAGTCTTGTATCAGACCCCCATTGGGCAAAAAGGGGATTCAGACAAAGAATCATCCCCAGTGGAATTATTGTTTTTATTTTGCTAAGCATATTAACCTCCTTGGCGGGGGTGGATTTTCCACCCCCGCCAAATGCTGTTACTCAAGCACAATGAGTTTTTTAACTATGCTCTTTTCCGGCGTCTCCAACCTGATGAAATAAATACCACTTGCAACACCTCTATTGTTAGAATCGTCGTTATTCCAATTTATAGTATAGAACCCAGCCGACTGTTTACTATGTTCAATTGTTTGGATTAACTGTCCTAATGAGTTATAAACCGATAACTTTACTTCGCAAGGAGACGGAAGGGTATAGGTTATCAAAGTGCGATTTCTTGATGGATTTGGGAAGCAATTTAAGGTAATAACAGAAGGAATTTCTGCTACTGTTAGAGACTGTGGTCCTCCGCCTTGACCTTTTGGCTCACGCTCAAGCACAATAGCGCTCAAGACTGCAAGTTCACCCTGGGTTACTTCTACCGTAACTGTAATCTCGCCATCCATCAGGAATGCCTCAGGGATTATGCCTTCAATTTGTGTTACCTGATATGGATAGACCCATTCATTCCTGGTCCAGCCATCGTCTATTCTTATTCGCTCTTTCCATTTATCAGCGCCTTCGTGATAGAGAATGAATTTTACTGTCCATTTATCACTGCCTTCAAGACCAGTAATGTGGTAAATGAGTTTATTGCTATCAAAGTCCACGGTTTTGTATGCCTCTGGTCCATATTCAATGTATCCATCCCTTTCAACAGTAATTGGAGATGGTGCTTCCTGACCAAGGTCAATTGCCTGATATGGAGGCGGGGTAGAAAATTCCTTTCGTTCAAAAGGAACGGTATAATGTGGGTCCAAGCCCTGGGTCCAGACTGCACAGAGATAGGGTCTTTGCCATTCAATCTGAGGCAGACGGTCATCAAGATAAGAGTAGCCAAAGAGTCTTCGGGCTGGAGTCCAGGTAAAATCGTATGGAACATATT
>JBDRWI010000004.1:0-61206 GCA_039802265.1 Caldifarciminota bacterium
GGTTTATTTTAATCTTCCTCCCCCTTTGATGGGGGAGAATAAAGGTGGGGGTGAAAAATAAGGCTGGCGTCCAAGGATAAAATAATAATAAAGCGATTAAAGCGGGGGATAAAACGATGGAGGTAATAAAAAAATGAGCGCTTCGCAAATGACGGAAAATGCGGTGTTTCGGAATTTCCGAACACCCACTTCTTGATAAAGGAGGTAAAATGGTCAAATCTTTTAAGTTATGCCTTTTATTACTATTGCTTGGTGGCATAGGTCTTGCAAAAAGCAGTCCCAAATCCTTGCTTAGAGCCACCGGCAATGAACATCACCACAATTATAGAAACCCGGACTTAGATACAATCTTCATTGATGACCTTGAATCCGGTGCTGTGGGCTGGACATTTCAGGACCTTACAGTTCAAGATACATTCTGGCATATCTCGGATACAAATGCCTACATAGGACATTCCTTCTGGTGCGGCACAAGAACGAAACCCGACTGGGTAAATCAAGAACTGGGCTATGGTGATGAGTGGGCACAGTTTTTAATATCACCACCAATTGATTTGACAAGTGTAAGCGGCGACTCGGTACTTTTGAGGATGTGGCAACGGCCTTCCTGTGAATATGCCTCAGGCGGCTATCCTGGTCCACAATGGGATGCCTGGGACTGCCTAACTGCCTGGGTATCAACCGATGATGGAACTACCTGGAAACCGCTCTTTCCTGATACAATTAGATATCCCGGATGGAATTATAATGCCTTTGCAAGTTGGGCATGGTACTGGAATATGCTCGTTGGAGAGTATGATTCAATACCAGGCTGGGGACTGGGTCCAATATCTGACTGGTATGAAATTGGCTTTGACCTGACACCATATAAAGATAGCATTATAAGAGTAAGATTCAGTGGTGTATCTGACCCGGCTGAATCAGACCAGAGTGGAAGCGGTGCTTATTATGGAATGTGGTATATTGATGAAATTCAGGTCTATGATAATTTAAATAATACCTATTTCTATGAAGACTGTGAATCCGGGATGGGCGAATGGATAGCAAAACCAAGGGACCCAATTGGCAATTTCTGGCACCTTACTACATTTGAGTACCATACACCCACCCATTCATTCTATTCAGGTGACCCCAATACCCATCAATTGCCCCTTGTTGGTTCATACTGTGCTCTTGTATCACCACCGATTGATCTATCCAAGGTATCATCATCAGACAGTTGCATCATAGACTTCTATATCAACTTTGAATATAACGACCCTTACGATGACTATGGACAGGGTTATTTGATAGAAGTCACCTCAGACGGCGGCCAGACCTGGACCAATATCTATTTACCCTATACCGGTTCAAACTATTTCTTCACTGGTTCTACTGGTGATCAATGGTTCTCCCATAATGAACTATGGGAATACTACGGTCTAATGCCGATGATGTTGAATTACTGGGTTGGTTATAGTGTGCAGGTGAGGATTGTTAGCTTCAACCGGAGGTTTGCCAATCCGGGTTACGGACTCTACCTTGATGATATCATCGTCACTGGAAAATATATAGAATTTCCCAGACCCCAGCAGGTCCTAATCTTTGATGATGACATCGGTGCGCTTGATACCTGGGGATTTGGCTGGGAAAAATACTATGAATCAGCCATCGCCAATCTTGGCTATACCTTTCTTACCATAAATGAAGTTGACCAGGGAATCCCTGATTCTTTGTATATGCGCAAGAATGGAATGGTAATCTGGAATCTCGGACCAAAGGGATTGCGCTATGGCGCTGAACCCATTGCAGGTAGGGCATTAAATCAAATTATTGGTTATCTCAGGATGGGTGGAAAGATTTTGCTTGTGGGACAGGACTACCTTTATGACAACTTCCCCAATCCATTTGCGGATTCAATCCTTTCTATTATTAACTATAATGAAGCAACCGGTTGTGATACAATCATTGGAATAATTGGTGACCCGATAAGTAATGGTTTAAACTATCCCCTGGACTTTACTCACCTTGATGGCAACACCTATGGAATTGACTTTGTGGATGGGCTTATAAGTAATGCCCAGCCGGTATTTTATACAAACCGAACCTACCAGCCAATTATGCTTAAAAAGAGCGGAGACTATCGCCTGCTATTTGCTACATTCCCAATCGAGGCAATTACCCATGCACCAATGCGCGATACCTTATTAAGGAGAATTATCAACTGGTTTGACCCTTATCCACCTGCGCCTTTTCTTACCGAGGCAATCTCCATTCCAGCCGGCGTAAAATTGTTCTGGCTTAAGAATCCACCTTCGGACCTTGCTGGTTATAATGTCTATCGGGCAAGAAATGAAAATGGTCCATTTATGATAATTGCCTCACTTTCTGCCTCAGAAACGACTTATGTTGACAATATGGTGATTGAAGATTCTACTTACTATTATGGAATAAAGGCTTATGACTATTCAATCCAGGAGAGTGGAATGTCAAATATTATTGAGATAACCTATCATGTTGGAATTGACGAAACCAACAAACGCGCCACGCCGGGCGCCTTAAACCTGGTGGTCTATCCCAATCCATTTCGTGAGAAAACAGAAATCAGATACGAGATAGGAGATATGGGCAACTATATGCCTGTTTATCCAATATCCCATATCTCACATCGCCCATCATTCAGTATAAAAATCTACGATGCAACTGGCAGGTTGGTCAAGAATTTTTCACGGTTAACGGTTAACGGTCAACGGTCAACGGTTGTCTGGTCTGGTGAGGATGATTTAGGTCGCAACCTCCCGGCAGGTATTTACTTTGTGCGGTTTGAAGCCGGTGAGTTCAACAGAATAGAAAAAGCGATATTATTGAGATAATCAAATATGGCTAATGGGTTGGGGGCTTGGATAAAAACTAAATTCTTAACCTTAGCCCTTAGACGATTTTGTTATAAGGAGGCATCATGAAAAGGGTAATTATATTAACTGGATTTGTTATTGGACTTATCTGGTCTCAGGGTAGCCTTGAATTGCTAACAAATCTCGTCGGTCCATCTGGTGGTTTTGGACGGGTTGTGCTTGGAGGGGTTGATATAAATGGCGGAGGCATTGCGGATGTTGTTGTCGGTGCCTATGACGAGGATGCGGTCTATATCTATTATGGTGAAAACTTTGATGATGTGGCAGATTTGAAATTGAATGGTGAAAATGGCAACTGGGCCGGTGACTATTTTGGCTATGCATTGAGTTTCTGTCCGGATATAAATGGTGATACCTATCCGGAGCTGATTGTGGGTGCACCATACTATCCCTACTGGGGAATGAGCGGCAAGGTCTATGTCTATTATGGAGGTCCGACGATTGATGACATCCCGGACCTTACATTCTCCAGTCCAACCGGTACCCAAGAACAGTTTGGTTTTTCCATTGCCTGTGGTGGTTGCTCAAGTCTTTCCCCAGATATTGCAATTGGTGCACCTAACTACACTGAAGGTGGATATACCCTGGGCCGGGTCTATCTCTTCGTTGACCCGAATAGCGCTCCAGATACGCTTATCTTACAGGGACAACCAACCTGGGGATTTGAATACTTTGGCTGGTCTGTGGCAATTGGACCAATGGATGGAAATGCAAACCCTTATGATGAACTATTGGTTGGTGCTCCTTATTCCGACTTTTATGCCGGACGCGCATTCTTATACTATGGCGGCTCGCCAATGGATACCGTACCGGACTTAATCTGGCTTGGTACAACGGGCACCACCGAATGCCTTGGCTATTCAGTCGCTGCGATCGGTGATATAAGTGGGGACATGCTCGGTGACTTCGCAATAGGAATGCCTTATCGCTCAGCCGGTGCAACCTATGACGGCGAAGTCTATTTAATCCTTGGGAAATCACCGCAGGATACTACACCTGACTATAAGATTCACGGAAATAGAACAGACTATGAATACTTTGGAATTTCTATAAATACGGTGCGTGATATCGGCAGCGATGGAATCTGGGACCTCGGGGTTTCGGCAACGAACTGGAATAACAGCATTGGCCGGGTCTACATTTTTATCACACCATTTGATACAATGTACGATGCCTTCGCCAATAATCCTGGCAGCTGGGGAACAAACTATGGAATTTCAATTTCGGGCTGTGGAGATTTGAATAACGATGGTCTGGGTGATATGATCGTTGGCTCTGATGGACAGAATACCGCCTATGTTTATAAAGGCAAAGCAGATTTTATCCTTCCGGTCTTTGATAGTGTCACGGTAATTACCGATACTACATTTACCGGACCATTTCTAATCTCCTCAATAATCTATGACCCGAATGGAACAATTACTACGGATTCTATCTACTACAATGTTAACTATTCAGGCTATGTCGCCACGGGTCATGATAGTGTGTCGGGAAATAGATACTTCTTCCACATTCCAGAACAACCGCCTCCAACAAATACACCAACGACCATTCAATGGTATCTTATGGCATACGATGGCTCAAACATCGCCTATTCTCCCCATCTCGGACCCGACTCTTCATATCAGTTCAAAATTGTTGACCTCAATGCACCATTGATTACTAATGTAACGCTGTGGCCCGATACCAACTATATTGGTCCATATCGCATTACCTGCAATGCTCAAGACGATGCTGGAATTGGTTATGTAAAACTCTATTATTACACTTCTGACGGGCTGACCGGCTTTTTGCCAATGTTTCCTACTGGCATACCAAATCAGTACTCTGCTTCAATACCGGTTCAGAATACCGGAAAATTCATTGCCTACCGCATTGAGGCCGCTGATGCCTTTCAGCCTCCTAATATTGGCTATAAACCCGAAGACACTCCTACCTGTTATGCATTTGCCAATGGACCAATCTCAGCAAAGATCCTGCTTGTTGATGCAGATAATGGTGATTCAATTGAATTCTATTATAAAAGGGTGCTTGACTCTTTGGGCTATGCTTATATATACTGGCCAGATTCCTGGGGCAAACCAAGATATGCCTTTGAAAATCCGAATATCTTTAAGGTCATAATCTGGTTTACATCACTCTCTGCCTCAAAGATTTTGATCCAGGAAGATATGGACAGTTTGATTTCATTCTTCAATCGCGGTGGCAGACTCTTTATTTCAAGTCAGAATCTTGGTGAAGATATTGGGAATACTCCATTCTATCAGAACTGGCTCCACGCCCAGTTCTTAAATCCCACCTTCAATGTGCCATTTGCCCATGCGGTGCCTGGAGATTCGGTCAGTGATTTGGCAAAGGATACAATTGCCTTAGGTGGTGCCGGTGGTGCAAATAATGCAACGAGTAAAGACAGAATAAGACCGGATTCCTATGCCGATTCAGTATATGTCGTCAATGACAGTGGTGCCTGTTATGCAATAAAATATAAAGACCCTGACCCGGGGGGCTATCGGTTAGTATATTTCTCTGTTCCCTTTGAGGCAATTGATGCCAGCCCGTATATGTTTGCCCAGCAAGGAATGATAATGGCAAGTATCTTGAGATGGTTTGGTGTATTTCCGGGTATTGCGGAGGAAGGAGAAATGGAGAAAGGATTAAAGTTTTCCCTTGGTCCCCTAATGCCCAATCCTACAACCGGTCTGGTTCGTATTCAATATACCATCGGTACTGAGGAAGAAATTTCTTTGAAGGTCTATGACCCGAGCGGAAGGCTGGTAAAGACCCTAATAAAAGGAGCGGCAGAACCAGGTATCCACCATACTCAATGGAATGGCACCGATTCCCAGAATAGAAAGGTCGCCAGTGGAGTTTATTTCTTGGTTCTTGAGAATTCTAAGGAATTTCTGAAGGAGAAGATAGTCATAACAAGATAGAACACCATCAGGGGATTCACCCCTGAAACCCATATACAGGGTTATAAGAGCTTTATGAAGGGCGTCTTACCCTACCGGGCAAGACGCCCTTTTATTACTACTTAATCAACACAACCTTCTGCTGCTGAACCTCATCCGGAAGGTGTAAGAAGACAAAGTAAATTCCCTGGGGCAGTTTTGTCAAAGAAAGCGATTCCTTATATTCACCCTTCCTGTAGAATCTATTTTCTGAATGAATCAGGGCACCAAGGACATTATACACCTTTAATTCCACCAAACCCGGTTTAGATAGAGTTAGTGTATAATTAAGAAAACCTTTGGTCATTGTAGGAATCCGTGCCGTGCTGTGTAAAATCACCTCAGATTGCTTTACCTCTTCAGCCACTCCTACCTGGAGATTTGATACATCACCGGTAATCACAATCGCATAAGGTTGATTTGCCCCGGTTGGAACATTCCTTCCCCTTACCCAGGCTGTCCAGGTTCCAGTTGCCGGTGAGTTTAGACGGAAGTTCTCTTCTACATTATTTGAATCCCTTGAACCACCGGTTGCGGATTGACCACCGGAATAGTAATTTCCCCAGTAGGAAGTGCCCGAAGGACTGACCACCCTGAGGTCAAGGTCATTCACCTGAGGTCGGGCAGCCGATGGATTTCCCGCGGTGTCGGTCCAGCAGAGTGTCACCCGCAATGGAATTGAACTGCTCACGGTCCACGAATATACTACACTGTCATTGGTATTCAAGCCACCTGAGGCAGAGTCATGGAGGAGTAGTTTTTTTGTCTCACCGGTGAAATATAAAACACTATCAAGATCAATCCTTCCCCAGCCAATATCATTATCCGGCACAGTAAAGCCGCTAATATTCGGGTCTGTAGAGACTACTGCCAATGCCTTGAGGAGCGCAGCTGATGGATTTGCTATTGCATTACCCGGTACCTCAGAACCAGTTGGATAAAATCCGCGATTCAGGTATTCCCTTATCAAGCCAACTGCACCACAGGTCGCCGGTGATGCCATACTTGTTCCAGACATCTGGAAATAACTGCTTCCTGAACCTGATGTCCCGCCGTTTGCTGAATATAAACCAGGGTCTGCCGTGGTGTTTAATCCACCAGGTGCCATTATTGTCGGTTTGTATCTGCCATCATCAGTTAGTCCCCTTGATGAATAACTGGCAATCGTTGTCGGACTTGACCTGCCTACTGCACCAATGGTCAGGGCACTCTTGGCATCTCCAGGGCTTGAGGTGGTCCCGGCTGAAGGACCAGAATTACCAGCAGATATTACCAAGAGACAGTTCTTCCTCCGCCACATAAACTGATCGGTCTGGGCATCCATTGTTTCGTAATCGCCATCCGGATACATCTCTCCCCAGGAGTTTGATACAATCCTTGCACCATAGGCATAACTTGTATCCCAGAGCTGATTAAGGTCTGCCCAGATGCTCAAACCACCGGAATAGCCAATGTCCACAAAGGAGAGTTTACATAATTTTGCAATGCCATCATAGGATGATGTCCCGCCATTGTAGGAGTCATCGCCACAGACCGTGCCGGCGGTATGTGTTCCATGCCAGTAGTTTGCCGATTCATCACCAAATGTCGCTGAACTGCCACCCCGGCTGTAGTTGACAATCTTTCGGTGATTTGGATAACTGCCCCAGGTAGTAATCGGATAAGAGGCATCATAGAATGCCCAGTGGCCTGTAGTAATACCTGAATCGGTCGTGCCTAAAATCTGATTCTGCCCCTTAATCCCCTTTGCCCAGATTGTAGTGTCAGCGGTTGTGCTACCTGCCTGGACCGTGCGGGTGGTCAAGTTGTTATGGAGTCTGATTTCATCGCGCTCTTCTATCCAGTGGATTCCCTTAATATTTGCCAGGGCATCCAACTGCCCTGGACTTACCTCGGCGATTATCCACTTGCTTACATAATCCGAAACCTCCAGTACCCTTGCCCCAGTGCTATTTATTCCTGCCAGAACATCATTCAGGTCTTCGGTATCATAGACAAGCATTATTACCTTAATAATTCCCGCCTTATTTCTCAATTCGGGATGAATCTTATAGGCAGGATGCCAGAGTCCAATCCAGTTAACAAAGGATTTTTGACTCAGAAGTTCCTTTTGAAACCTGTCGATCCTGACGATGTAGGCATAATCAGGAAGATAGCCAAGGACATAGACCCCGCTATTTTTTAACTCATCCTTCCATTCCTTCAGAATCGGACCCTTGAACTGAACAATGTAGTAGTTGTAGAATTCTTCTTTTGCCACAAGATTCAAGGGCAGATTCGGTTCACCATTTTTTGGGTCAAACTGATAGGTCTTTAGCCGAATCATCTGACCCTGGGCAATGGACACACCCAGTATAACCAACAACACTATCACCCGGCTATTCTTTTTGATAAGTTCCATATAAAACCTCCTTTTTTAATTTTCAAATCTTTTCACTAAAGTTTTTTTCGCAAACACCTCCTTCGTTGTTATAGCGAAAACATTATATTCAAATACCAGTCTGTGTCAAGGTTTAAGTCTCAGACCATTTTTATGCAAGGCTAAAGCCTTGCCCTACAACCTTTGGAAAAATAACTTCCCGATAGATCATTATATGGACTTAAGACATATCACTACTTTAACAATACCGCCTTTGCTACTTTGCTATTCTTACCGCATTCAAGCCGGATAAAATAGACCCCGGCGGGCAGACGCCGACCCAGATCATCAGTGCCATCCCATATGATTTCCGTAGAGCGTCCATCGTAGGTCGTAAGTCGTGGAAAATCTCTAACAAGTCTACCCGTCGCATCGTAGATACAAAGAGTAGCAAGTAGAGAGTAGCGGGTAGAGAGATTTTTGTTTGGAATTTGGGATTTGGAATTTGTTTGGAATTTGGGATTTGGAATTTGGAATTTAATCACGCAGTGATTCTGAAATGGATTGGGATAGACCTGTAATTGAAAGTGGGAAGTGAGAAGTGGGAATTGAGAAATAATTTCTATACCAGGTAGATTTTTTGATTTGTAGACACCTGAATTATACTGGTCATAGCGGAACCTGGGCCACTCATACTTTGTGGTATTCAAATCAAAGACATAAAACTTGAAATCGCAGGGTGCGACCATCAACTCCAGTTTTCCATCGAGGTCAATGTCGTAGACGGCAGGAGAACCGTTGATATAGTTGCCCACTTCAATCGGGAAACCAGATAATGATTGTGATTTGTAATTATATCCATAAACCTTCCAGTTGTTTGCAGGAACAATTATGTCACTGACATTGTCGTTATTCAAATCAGCACAGACTAATCTGCGCCAGTCGTGCTCGGAACTTATCAGGGGAAAATTAGAGAGCGTATTACCCAGGGAATCAAAGACCCAGAGGTTTCCACTCTTGCTCTCAGCGCAGATCAATTCAGGTCTGCCATCTCCGGTAATATCGGCAAAGACCGGATAGGATTCAATCATCTCAAGATATGGTATCTCGTGAGACCAGAGGATATTCCCATCCGGCGAGACAAGATATACTTTGTGTGTGGAATCCGTAAAGAAGGCAATCTCCAATCTTGAATCACCAATTATATCACCGAGCACGACCGCACAGCGCAGGCGGTATTCAGGCTGGATAAAGACTGGAAATGGTGGAAGATAATTGCCAAATCTATCCCAGACATATAAAGAGTCTGACCAACTGCCACCGCAGGAGACAATCTCTAAGTGCCCGTCATTATTGAGGTCACCAACTGCCGGTGCACCAACGGCATTGCCCGGACCATCAAATAATAATCCAGATGGCGAAAAGTAGCCCGTGCCATCAAATTTAAAGCCATAGATATCTGCCCATTCGGTTCTTACAACAATCTCTAAATCGCCATCCTCATCAAGGTCGCCGAGGACCGGACAACTCAAGATTCTTCCCGGAACCGTAATCGGCCAACCCGGTAATGGCAGATAGATTGTATCATAGCAGGTGATTGCATAAAGATTATTTGTCGTCCTGCGGACGCCGAACACCAAATCCATAATTCCATCATTATTTAAGTCACCTATTGCCGGGGATGTCCACATCTCACCATTGGCAACGAATATCCTGCCGTCACCATAAGGTGATTGTGCGACCGGTGTTCCATCATAGTGCCAGGCATATACAGCCCCGTCATTTCGGGTTGCGGCAACAATCTCTAATCCCGGATAAGATGGGTCAAGTTCTCCAAAATTACAGGAACAGTATGGATGAGCATAGAGCACCCGAGGCCAGCCCGGGGCAATTGCCGGGTTTGGTCTGGCGCTGAGTGTTTCTGTACACAATCCCTGGTTCATAAAGGAGTCAACCGCAAAGAGGTAATAATAGTAATCAATACCGGTTTGGACATTGTAGTCTTCAAAGGTGCTTATCCGTTCCAAGGAATTCCTTAAGAATTCATAATTTCCAGCCGGATTTGTTGCCCGATAAATCCGGTAACCTATTGCCCCGTCAACCGGTTTCCACTGTAGTATAATTGAATTGAAAGAACCAATGGCTTTGAAAGAATCAGGTCTTGGGGGTGTTTGTAAAGAAATTCTTTGATTGGCAATCTCAAGACCACGATAATAGAGGCGGAAATTGTATTCAATATCCCCCGGATAATTTAAAAGCAGACCGAGCGAGTCCAGGGCACTCGCGATGCCACCCGGCAAAATATCGGGAAAATATGCTACACTATCAATGACTGTTATTGTATCGGAGAGGGAATAGATTTTGCATATCACAGATTCTGCCCGGCAATGCCCAGAGTTTTCTACAACCGGAGAAATGAGATAATTACCCGTCGAAGAATCACAATGCTGGGTGAATAGTCTCAGGTTAGGTGAAAAGGCAATAATCTGAAAGGAATCGCTATTTGTCCCATTGTAGGTAATGGAGATAGAAAAGTCAATTGAGTGTTCATCAGGTGTTTCTTTTTTTACTTTAAAATAAAATGGGGTCAGATTTTCCGCAATTGCATTGGGGCTGATATCTGGATAGGTTGCTGAGTTATTTAATATCGTAATAAAACTATCTGAACTAAAAATCTGGGCGGAAACTCCAACCGCATTCGCACTTCCATTATTCTTTAAACCGATTAAAAGAAAGATATCCTCTCCCGGGTTTACCATCCCATTACCATTATGCAGGGTATCTTTAATCGTAAAATGGTCAAAGACAAGATGGGGGATTGTTGGACTCACATACAGGGAATCAATATGGTTACGGAAGCGGCCTTTAAGAATAGAATATTTCAAATAACCGGGGGTTTCAGTCTTTATTTGCGTAGTGATTGAACCAGAGAGCCCTGAGTCTTTCATAAAGACATCATTTTCTTTATAGAATATTACTACAAATGAATCAACCGGCGGAGTTAATGTGATTGTTAATGTATCAATACCGAGATTGAGCGTTTCAGGATTCACCACCACTGCATCAAAGACCTTCGGGATACTATCCCAGATGGTTACAACCGGGTCGCCCAGAAGGTTTATTGAATAAAGATAGAAACGATACCAGTTATCATACTGCGCCTGTGGGATAAAAAGAATCTTTGATTTCCCCAAAGCCATGGAAATGGGGAAGGAAAATAATGAGTCATAGAGGGCACAGGTGAAATCCAAAGTGTGGATATAGGCATCGCTTGGGCTGGTTGGACCGATATAAGCAATTCCACCGCCTGAAGGATTGTTTACAAAGTGCTCACCAAGGCAGTCACTCTGAAACGGTCCGGTGTAGCAGGAAATAACATCAAGCAGGGCATAACGGTCAACATTGGTCAATGAGTCAAAGAAAAAGTTGGTCACATATTCAGGGGCAGGATTTACCCTCAAGAGATTCACATCTCCATGGCCAATCGCCTGGATTATTCCAAATCCGGAGTAGATGGAATCCTTGAATGCCTGCAATGATGCATTGTTAAGATAACTCTTAATAAACCATGGAGGAAGATATGTGGATAGGTATTGGGCAAGGTCATAGGCATCATTTTGATAGAAAAGGTCTGAAGTAACTGCCAGCCACTTAATCTGAATACCCAGATTTGTCGGAAATAGATAAGAGGACTCCTTATTGAAATAACCCATAACTCCATTAATATCTTTCATTGTGAGACGACCAACAAATATATCAGGGTAAAAGTCAATTGAGTCCTCAACTTCCCCGAACCGCTCATCACCGTCAAAATTCCAGTTGCCATCAAGGTCAGAAAAATACAGGTCGGTGGTAATATGTTCGGGCCACTGGTCAGGGTCAATTAAAGAAAGCCAGACCCATCTGGTTGGAATATCCGGAACATCGCCACCCAGCAATGCGAAACCTGTTCCCCACTTCTCCACCGCATCTATTAAGAAATTTCTTATTCTCTCTGCATCATCAATTCCCGAGTAGTGCTGTCTGACCCAGGTTAAGGTCCTTATTGCAGCATTGAAACCAAACAATTTCCTTAACCGGGCAATTTTTTCATATCCCTGAATTAGCGGCTCTCTGGTGATGATTACCAAGTCAACCGGGGGGCCAAGAAGAGATGGTAGTTCAGTTGGTAGTTGGTCTCTCGGATTTTCATTTATTTCACATTGAGTAGGTATTACGCTATTTCTGACTAATGAAGAAACAAATCGACCAAATACTGAGCTTGATAGACTTGATTCACGCAGGGGTTGAATCCCGAAATTAACAGGTATGGTATGGACCTTGATTGTCAATTTCTTTAAAACGAATAGCCTTTTTAACGCGGGTTGATACCGGAAAGGAGAAATTAACACCTGAAAGATTTGATAACCCCTCAGGTTCCCAGACTTATAAGAAATAACCGGTGTCAATGGATAGGATTCTAACGAGTTGTATATCTCTAAATTGGGTTCGGTAAATTGTGGCATTTTGTTCAGGGAAAAGTGCTTCTGTTCAGGACAGACTAAAAAATTACCGGGTATTTCTTCCCATTCTTCATGAACGATTTCAATCTTATTTACCTTCTGCCCCGGGGTGATTGAGTAGTTATAAACCAACCCGGGCACTTCCGGTGCACCGGGGTTATTTAGATAGACCCCATCTTTTAGTAATATCCGGTCATAGTTCTGGAATTTTTCTATTTTGTAGTCAATATCTCTAAGGGGAATCTCAAAGACCAGACCGAAACCAAAAGACGAGAGTCCTAAAAAAACCAAAAAGCTTCTCATAAATCCTCCCTATATTTTATTATTCCAATTTTATTACCTTTATTGTCTTTGTGAAATCTTTTGCCCTTATTGTACAGAAATAAACACCCGGGGCCAACTCTCTACCCCTCCAATCATCTCCGTACCAACGAAAATCAACCAGTGAAGATTGTCCCTTGACTTCTGGAAAAGCCTTAACCAGACACCCCTTCACATCAAAGATATTTATTGCTAAGCCCGACTTTCCGAAATAAAAATGGTCAGCCAATTTTAATACAATTGATGTAGTATTACGAAATGGGTTGGGATGGACAGAAAAATTAAACCGACCGTTATTTTCTATTTTTCCATTCTCATCAATTCCCACAAGTAGGTCAAAATTGACGATTGTAGTATTGAGAGAGCCAAGCCACCAGGTCAATTGGCTATCAGGGAGATAACCAAGAGCGGTCACCTTAATCCAGTATCTATCAGGGAGTAAACTATCAATAAGATAAGACCCATCAGAAGAGGTATAGGTTGAACTTAAAATGGGTAAAGGGCTACCCATATATGCCCGCCAGCACCTCGCAGTTACACAGGCATTTGAGAGCGGTATGCCTCCGCTGGATACTACACCTCCAACTTTGCATCCAGAATAATCATCGTTAGGAAAACCGGGTGTTGGTGTATAGTCTATATACCAATCAAATAAATCGTACCAATAATCGTATAATAATCGGACATAAAATCTTGATGTAGATCCACCAGCAGGGGGATTCGGTGCCCAGTTAGGATACCGGATTGAATCAGAAATTCCAAAGTTTGTATAAATCTTTATAAAACCGGTATCCGGTGGTAGATAATAAGAGCCACTCAAACTTAAAGTATCAATTACTACATAATTACTTTCGGTAAGGTACAGACTGGTATCAATTATTGACGTTCCACCAGAGGTAATTATCTGGCTATTAAGCAGGTTTCCTCCAGGAAATCCTGTCTGAGGTGTTATATGCAATTCAAGCCTCTGAGTAGAATCGGTCTGGTATTCATTTAATATATATACTGGATATGGATTGGCAAGGACTAACAAAAACATTATCTTTAAGACAATTATAAATCGTCCCATAGTTGCCCTTTATTTTATTAATTATATTTTTATTTTAAGAGATGTCAAGGCCTACAATTTATCTTTTTGCTGACGCGATAATTTCTTTATGAGTTTTTACGATACACCTCTGTTTGAAGGCGGAGTTTTTTCTTCAATGCCCTGTTCACCACTGGTGGCACAAGTTTTGAAATATCACCACCGAGCCTGGCAATCTCCTTGACCAGGGAAGAGCTGACAAAGATATAATTTTCCGATGGCATCAAAAAAAGGGTATCTATCTCCGGTGCGAGTTTCCGGTTCATCAAGGTCATCTGAAATTCATAATCAAAGTCAGAGACTGCCCTTATTCCCCGAATTATCGTCTTTGCCGAAATCTGTTTGGCGAAGTCCACGAGCAATCCAGAAAACCCCATAACCCGCACCTTTTTATTCTCCCTTAAAGACCTCTCGGCTAATTCAATTCTTTCCTTTAAAGAAAAGAGGGTGGTTTTGGGATAATTACTCACCCCTACTACCACCAGGTCAAAAATCCTGGTTGCCCGGTTTATTACATCAATATGACCATAGGTAATCGGATCAAATGTTCCCGCATAGATTGCCTTTTTCATAACTTCTCCTTGGCTAAAATAAATAAAATCTCTGTATCACCATATCTCCTCTTCTTTAATAAATATAATCCGGGTGGAATTTCAAATTGTGTATGAGCCCTGTGTTCGGCAATAATCACTCCTTCGCCTTTGAGGAGATTTTTCTCTTTAATCAACCTAAGTGCAAATGACAGATAATTTTTTTTGTACGGTGGGTCAAGAAAGATTATGTCAAATTCACGGCCCGACAACTTTTTGAGTGCGGGGCGAAAATCGCCACCAATAACCTGCACTCCCTCTTTAAGGTCTAAACGCCTTAAGTTTGTAATCAATACCCGGGGATTGACCTCAATAAATACTACCGACTTTGCTCCCCGAGAAATTGCCTCAATTCCCATTGCCCCGGTGCCTGCAAATATATCAAGGACCGATGCCTGATAAATCTTTTCACCAATTACATTAAATATCGCCTGACGGACCAACCTTCTGGTTGGTCTGATCCCCCTTTTTGCTATTCGGAGTGTCTCCCCCTTTTTTATCCCGGCAGTGATCCTCATAATAATATGCCCCGAGTCCATATATATAACCCGGGGCATCTAAAATACTGTTTTATTGTAAGGCTTAACCCTTTATAATCGTCGGAGTAATGAATATCAATAACTCACGGTCTTCATAAGTTGTTGTGGTCTCTCTGAACAGGGCACCAATAATTGGAATGCTCCTCAAGATCGGTATTCCCCGCACACTCTTTGTCTCTTTCTTTCTTATGAAGCCACCGATCACGACAGTATTTCCATCTTTCACCAATACCTTGGAATCTGCCTCAGATGTAGTAATGATTGGTCTTCCGGCAAGGGCGGAGGCGCGGTCAAGTTCACTTACCTCGGCATGGATTTCCATTGTAATCTCTTCCAGTGAATTAATATGGGGTACGACCTCTAATTTTGTTCCCACGGTATAGAATTGAATAACGGTATTACCGGCCATATCACGGGTAGGAATACCAAAACGCTGGCCACCTAAGATTGAAGCACGCTGGTTATCAACAGCGGAAACCCTGGGTGCCGAGAGTGTCTGTGCCTTACCGCTTTCCTCCAGCAGATTTATTGTTGCAGCAACCTGTGCCAGGGAAGGGACAGTACCAATATTAAAGACACCGTAACCCGCAATTGCTGGATTGGGATTACTTGTAAGATCCGCCCTTAAGATTCTGCTCTCCAACCCTTTCAGGGTCCAGTTTATCCCCAGGCCCTGGGATTGAGCCGCATCCATATCAACAACCTTTGCCATAATCTCCACCTGGGGTGTTGGTGTATCAAGCAGTTTCACGAGTTGCTTAATCTTCTCCTGAATCGGTTCTACATCAGATACCACGACCGAATTTGTCCTCTCATCAACATTTGCCTTTCCTTTGGGTGAAAGCATCGCCTGAATTTTTGTCAACATCTCACTGGGTTTAGCAAATTCAAGTTTATAAATATTTGATACAATGGGCAGGTCAAAGTCCTGTTTATCAAGATTTTCTGCAGTATCAACCCTGATTACACCGGGGTCTTCACGATAGGCATAACCCGATGCCTTCAGGATTATCTCCAGTGCCTGCTTCCAGGGAACATTGTGTAATCTTACTGTGACCGTTCCCTTTACATCCTTACCGGCCACTATATTGACACCCGCATATTCAGAGAGTGCACGCAAGACTGTAAGAATATCTGCATTCTCTAAGTCAATGCTGATTGGCCGGCCGGTGATACTAACTGCCGGTCTTCCAGCAGGAACTGAAGGTGGTGCTGCAGGAACTGAAGGCGCCGGTGCAACTGCCTCAGCAATAACTGCCCGCCATTCCGTAAACGGAGCTGTTGATGCATTCAGCAGAGTAACGACAAAATTGTTCCCTTCGGTCAGGGTTAAGAAGGAGTAATCCTGATTTAGTTTAGCCACAACTCTGATTAAATCGGGCTGGGCAGTAAAACCGGTTACGGAAATCTCACTCACTCCATCCCGGCTTACTTGGTATGTCTTGCCCACCAATGCGCTGGAAACACCCGAGCAATCAATAACAATCCGTGATGGCTCTTTCAGACTGAATGCATTGGCAATAAATGGCCCATCTGCTTCAATCGTAAGTTTTGTATTTACTCCCTCCGGGCTTACTACAATATCCTTTATTACTACACCGCTTACCAGAGAGAGCAATGAGATAATGGTAAAGACAAATCTCATATTTTACCTCCTTTCTTTTTCTTCCTGAAGTCTTAATTCATATTTGGTTACCACTCCGGCATGCATAATTTCAAAGGTTATTCCCTGCCGATTTATTTCACTTACATGACCGCCCGCGACACGGTCACCACGTTTTAGAATATAACCATTATCCTGGCCATCTTTTACCAATGCATAATAGCCCCGCTCACCCCATAAAATTCCGATTAATCTCAAATTTTCCGGGCTCAAATGGCCAGTCTTACCACCCCCCAATTCCAACCCGACGAGTGGCACAAACGGATCGCGTCGGCCAGCTGGTTCATAATTGTATTTCTCCACCGGGAATAAAGAATCACTACCTGGTGTTTGATTAATGAGCAGGAAAAGACATAAAAGATTACCGACGACGTGGGGCAGCACTGGGCACCTCCTTTCCCTTGGCAAGTGTATAAGTGATTGCCTGAAGTTCTGCCTCGGTACTCCGGTCCTTCCCCGGAGCAATTTTTATTGAAGGCACATTTACAATCCTCGGTAAATTTCCTACATTGGAAAGGAATCTACCAAGTTGATGATAACCACAGGCAACCTTTATCTGGACCGGAATCTCTGAATACTTCTGTTTCTGTAATGGTCCTGAGGGCTTGAAAAGTAAGAAACTGACACCCGCCTTGGTACCGGAATTTGATATCTGCTGAATCAGCTTGGGAATCTCTTTTTCTTGGGGCAGTATTTCTTTAGCAACCTCCCACTCTGCCTCAAGCCGGGCGATTTTTGCCTGCAATTCAGGAAGACGTGCCTTAGCTTCTTCTGCCTCTTTAACTTTAATCTGCAATGAATCGCGTCTGGCCGTAAGTACCTTGATTCGATTCTGATTTGAAGTATATGGAAAACGGAAAAACAAAATTAAAACAACGATAAGAACAATAATAAAGACAATCAACTGCTGGGTTTTTGGCTCTCTTAAATTCATTTCTGCCTCCTACCTGTTGTATCAAAATTTACATTTGCTGTCAGTGTAAATTCCATCATTTCCTGTTTTTCAACGGTCTTTTTCTCCAGTACCGTAAGATCTACATTAGAAATATACGGCGACTCTTCAAGTCGATTCATAAAATCGGCAACCAGTAAATTTGAAGCAGCGGTTCCTTTGATATTGATTGTCCCCTTGGGATTAGGTGTGGTAATATCCTGAGAGGTAATATTCAACATCGTCAACCAGGTAAAATCGGGAATACGGGCTGAGACTTCGTCAAGGATATGGGCCAATAAGAAACGATTCTTATTTAGTTCTTTGATCGGGGAAATCAATTCCATCAATTCCTTTTCCCTCTTCTTTAGACTATCTACAGTCGCCACATAAACCTTTAATTCATTAAGTTTAGTATTGAGATCTTTGATATTGCGGTTGAGCGACCCGATTTTATTTGACTGGATGATCAGAAACAGGGCAATAATTGCAACGACAATAACAATCCCTGCAATGTACACTATCCCCACTTCAATCCTAAGGGGTGCCTTTGGGGGGGCTGCAGGTTTTACCCCCTCAGGTCTTTTAGGCACACCAACTTTTTTGGGACTCGGTGACAAATTTATCTTAATCATTATTCCCCCCTTAAAGCAAGACCTATTGCCTGTGCCAAGATTGGACCGTAAACATCCACACCTTCCGGTGCAAAAACATTGGGGTCATATAAAATATTTTTGAATGGATTCAAGACCTCAATTGGAATATTCAGTCGGCGCTTTAAATGGTCAATAAGATTGGGTATCAATGCACCACCACCAGCAAGATACATCTTAGCCACCTTTTCCTCACCGGATACCGAAGTGAGAAATTGTAAACTCCGCTCAATCTGTGTACTCAGGTCATTAACGAAACTTTCAAATACCCCTAAGATTGCATCCTGAGAAACACCCACCGGAACAGTTCCTTTTGCTGCATTCGCTGCATCATCATAATTAAAACCAATTTCTTTTTGAAGTTTATTGATGTAGGAATTGACACCGTAATAAACATCCCTTGCTGAAAGTGAAGAACCACCTTTTACAACATTTATGACCGTCATCCCATATCCTATATTAATCAACCCTACCGACTCATCGGGACTGGATGGATAGTTATATTCGTAAACATTCTGTAAGGCAAAGGCAACCGTATCAATTATCAATGGATTCAGGTTCAAATCCTTCAATAATGAGGTAAGGTTGTTAATCAATTCATTCTTTGCCGCAACCAGTATAACCTCCTGCTGATTTTCGCCGTAATTTGGATTTACGATATAAAAATCCAGAGTTACTTCAGCAATATCAAATGGCACGTACTGTTCTGCCTCCCATTTTATATTCTCCCTTGTCTCCGCCTCGCTCATACG
Source organism: Caldifarciminota bacterium (assembly GCA_039802265.1). Taxonomy (GTDB): domain Bacteria; phylum Hydrothermota; class Tepidihabitantia; order SM23-42; family JAOAFX01; genus JBDRWI01. The sequence goes on from JBDRWI010000004.1 coordinate 19,243, forward strand.
GTCCATTATGATTCGCTTTATTATTACATCCCGACCAGCCACACCAATAACCACATCCTTAGCAGTAAAACCTTTGGTTTCAAGAAGTGTTCTGATCGAATCCAAAACTGCCTGACGATCGATTATCTCACCCTCAACAATTGCATCCGGCAAAACCCTGGAGACTCCAAAATTGAGCAACTTTTTGGTCTTGCCCGGGCTCAATTCAACAACCTTGGTTTGATTTGACCCGATATCAAGACCAAGCACCTTCTTCTTTTTTCCAAACATATTCACTCCTTTTTTTCTTAAACTACTATCCCCTTTATAGCCAACTAACTATTTAATTTCCACAATTATAAATTTTAATATTATATACATTATTATCAATATGTCAAGAGGTAAGAGAGCTAAATTTTATTTTAATCACTCTGCCGAAATTTGAAGGTTGCCTTAACCTTTTTCTTAAAATTCTCCCAGTTATTGCGTTTGATATTTTGCTGAATTTCTTTCATCAAACTGATATAAAATTTCACATTATGATAACTAACCAGGCGACCGCCGAGTGCCTCATTGGTATTGAATAAATGGCGTAGATAGGCACGGCTAAAATTTCGGCAGGTGTAACAACTACAATTTTTATCCAGTGGTCCGGGGTCCATTGCATAACGACTGCCCTTTATGATTACCTTACCTTCTGAGGTGAATGCCATGCCGGTGCGGCCATTTCTTGTCGGCAGGACGCAATCAAAGAGGTCAACACCAAGACCCACTGCTTCAACAATATCTTCTGGATAACCGCAACCCATTAAATAGCGAACTTTGTTTTCAGGTATTATCCGCGTTACCGCATCAACTATTTCCATTGTCAGTTCTACAGGTTCACCAATCATTAACCCACCAATCCCGTAGCCGGGGAATTTTAACTCAATCAACCGCTCAGTGCACTCACGGCGTAATTCCATAAATGTTGCACCTTGAATAATTGCAAACAGCTTTAATTTTTTTTTAACATTGAGACTCCGCCTTGCCCAGTTTATTGTCCTTTCGATAGCAATCCTTGCTTCAATAAACTCCGATGGATAGGGAGTAAAAAAATCAAGACACATTGCAATATCACTTCCTAAGTCTTTTTGAATTTCAATTGCCATCTCAGGAGATAAAAAGATTCGTCTTCCGTCAATGTGGGAGGCAAAAGAAAGACCTTCATCATTCACACTTCTTAATTCCATAAGGGAATAGGCCTGAAATCCACCCGAATCAGTCATTATTGCTCGGTCCCAGTTCATAAATTTATGAAGTCCACCGATTTTCTTTATCAAATCAGTCCCCGGTCTTTGCATCAAATGGTATGTATTGCATATCAATATCTCAACACCAATCCTTTTTAATTCTGCGGGGCTGAGTGTCTTGACCGTTGCCTGGGTTGCCACAGGCATAAAATTGGGCGTTTGAATTTCAAAGTTTTTTAATTTTAATACACCAAGACGGGCACGAGTGCTCTGGTCTTTTTTCAGAACCTCCAGCATAAGTTATAATATACAAGAACTCTACTATGTCAAGATCCCTCTGATTCTTCTCTAAGGATGGTATAATTCTCCAAAAAAAATTTTTTTGATTTAAACATTCCCGCAGTGTAGCCTTTGGGAACTAAATGTTTCGGGCTATCAGGTAGTGGATGTCAGATTATCAGGAAAATATACCGATACTGATACTCCCCCACTACATTTTTTGGAAAAGCTAGCGATTACAGAGAAGTAAAAGAAATTTATTATCCTCTTTTAATCCGGTTAAATCCGTTTGAATCTAAATTATCGGAAATTTTGAAATTCCGATACTTTAAAACAGTCCCAGCTGGGGTTGCTGGTCTTTTTCTGCTTCCTCAAAGATTTTTATTGTGCCAAATTCCCCGTCGTAGCCGGGGAGGATGATTATGTCGCCCCGGCGCATCCGCTCAATTCCCTGGGCAATCCTTTCTTTTGCGACATTTCTGATATCCTCGATCGGCGTATTAAGGAGAATTTCAAATTCATTGCCAAACTGAGCACACAGTTTAAGATATTCATTCTTCACACCCGCGGTATCCCGGCCAATCCCCAGGGCCTCGGCAATGATTTCTTCCAGTGGAATTAAATTCTTAAAAGGAATACCATCCTGCGGGATAAAACCCTCTTCCCGGTCAGCCAGAAGTTCAATCCGATGCATAACCCCGACGGTAATATTTTTGGAACAGACCGGACAGAGGTTATTATTAAGTCTTGCCTCTTTGGGCGATAATCGTACATTACATCTGCGGTGCCCATCAAAGTGGTATTTTCCCTCTTCAGGATAGAATTCAATCGTATACAAAAATTTACTGCGGTCTTTGTTCTTCAGGACATCACGCAGCGTGTAATAATTCAACTCCGTACTGAAGACATTCGCCTCACGGCCGAGTCGGTTTGGTGAGTGGGCATCCGAATTTGAAATAAGGGTAAATCGGTCCAAGGCAGAGAGGCGCCAGTTCATTGCCGGATCAGAAGAAAGCCCGGTCTCAAGGGCAAAGACCTTTTCCTTTAATTCGCCGAAACACTCCTCAACTGAATCAAAGCCCGAATTGGAACCGAAGAGGGAAAACCAGGGGGTCCAGATATGGGAGGGAACAATAAATACATCGGGCGAAATCTCAAGTAATTGAGCGAGCATTTCATCGGTTGCGAGCGAAAGGGTTGGTCGCCCATCGGCCTCAAGATTACCAAATCGGCTCAGGTATTTGTTTATCTTATCAACGGTCTGGAAGTCCGGAGCAAAGATGATATTATGAATCCGTCGCAACTTCCCATGTTTTGTATAAATATTATTTACCTCGGTGGAAAGAATAAACTTTATCCCTGAATACTCATATATCCCATCCTGGTATTTGAGGAACTCTTTCAATTCCTTTAACCATGCCGGATGGGTAAAGTCACCACTACCCAAAAGCCCGATGCCCTTCAGTTTTGCATACTCTGTAATCTTTGGTACAGTCATCTCTTGTGAGGTTGCACGGGAAAATCTTGAATGGATATGTAAATCCGCAATCATCATAACTTTCTTGCTACCCCCATAATTCTTATATCCCTTTCACTTGCCGGATTGAAAGTCAGATGTCGATAGAGAAATATCTGAAAACCAGCCAGGGCGGCGATGTATCTGATATCCTCAAGGGAATATGCTCGCTCCTGATGGAATTCCCTGAATGTCAGGGTTCGCTCGTTCTCTCTGACATTTATGGTGAGTCTCAAAGATGAGATATTGGTCACCGGGTCAAAGGTATTTGCCCAGATAGAATGGATTGGACCGTCATTTCGCTCAAATATCTGATTGCCCCATTCATCCCGAAGGGCATGTATCGTATTCATGTCAAAGATAAAAATTCCTTTTATACAAAGATTCCTATACACCGACCGGAAACAACTTAAGAGGTCATCTTTAGTCAAAAGGTAATTAAGACTATCGTAAAGGCAGGTAATTATGGGAACCGAATCGTTAAGTGAAAAGTTCCTAAAATCCCCCTGAATCAGCTGTACGCAACCATTTTCCATTGCCTCCCGCGGGAATTTACTTCGGCAGACCTCCAGCATCTGGTTAGAATTATCAAGACCGATCACCTTATAACCCTTTTTATACCACAATTCAAGACAGGTACCGGTGCCACATGCAAGGTCAAGGAGCTTTTCTTCTTTTATTCCGTTGACCTGTAGAATTCGCTCAATGTATGAAATCCATGATGGATAATTAACAAAGGACATAATTCGGTCATAATAGGGGGCAATATCGGTAAAGGGTGGACTAAAACCCTCTAATTTCATAATTGGGTGCCTCTTTGGTGATTGTAATATCATGGGGATGGCTCTCTTTGAGTCCGGCTGGACTCATCTTTATAAACCTCGCCTTTTTTTGCAGGGTCTTTATATCCCTTGCCCCGCAATAACCCATACCTGATTTCAATCCACCCACGAGTTGAAAGAGCACATCCTTAACCGTTCCCCGATAAGGAACCCTTCCCTCCACACCTTCAGGCACCAACTTCTTTGCCTCCTGCTGAAAATAACGGTCGGCTGATCCCCGGCGCATCGCCGAGAGTGAACCCATTGCCCGGTATTCTTTATAGCGCCTTCCTTCCAAAAGAATCGTCTCTCCCGGACTCTCCTCAGTGCCGGCAAACAGATTACCAATCATCACCGATGCTGCGCCACAGGCAAGTGCCTTGACGATATCCCCTGAATATCTTATTCCCCCATCAGCAATTATGGGAATATTTTGTGATGCAGTAACCCGGGCACACTCCATAATTGCAGTCACCTGTGGCACACCAATGCCCGCAATCACCCTTGTAGTACAGATCGAGCCCGGTCCTATACCAACCTTTATTGCATCCACATCCAACTTGACCAGCGCTGATGCAGCCTCGGCGGTAGCCACATTCCCGGCGATCAGTTCCAGTTCTGGATATCTCTTTCTTATCTCCCGGATTGTCGCCAATACACTCTTGGAATGGGCATGGGCAACATCAACAACCACGGCATCAATTTCGGCTTCAACAAGGGCGGCGACCCGGTCAAGGGTTCTTTTTTCAATTCCAACGGCTGCGGCGCATCTTAACCTTCCTGCCCTGTCAAAGATTGCATTGGGATGTTCCATCTTCTTTATGATATCCTTTATCGTAATCAGACCCTTTAGTCGGCCCGATTTATCAATGATTGGTAGTTTCTCAATTTTGTGCCGCTTTAATATCTTCTTTGCCTGTTCAAGGGTCGTTCCTTCGGGGGCAGTTATAAGACCACTATGACGCATCACCTCTCTTACCTTCTTATTCAGATTCTCTTCAAAGATAATATCCCGGTTGGTAAGTAAACCAACTAACCTTTTTTCAGAATTTACCACCACAACCCCGGAAATACCGTTTGTCTCCATCAAATCCTTTGCCACCCGGATGGGCATGTCCTCGGTGACGGTAATTGGATTGAGAATCATTCCACTCTCGGCGCGTTTAACCTTTATCACCTCTGCCTTCTGTTCTTCAATTCCTAAATTTTTGTGGATCACGCCAATGCCGCCCTCCTGGGCAAGGGCAATTGCCATTTTTGATTCGGTAACGGTATCCATTGCAGCGCTGACCAGGGGAATATTCAATTGAATGTGCCTTGAAAATTTTGTTTTAGTATCACACTCCCGTGGTAATACATCAGAATATTGGGGAACCAAGAGGATGTCATCAAAGGTAAGACCTTCAGTAAATTTTTTTTTCATAACCATTACCAGCGCAGGAGAACTCCAGCCCAGGTAAATCCCGCACCAAATGCAACCAGAAGGACATAATCACCGGATTTTATCCTTCCTTCTTTTAATGCCTCGTAAAGGGCGATCGGTATTGAAGCGGCAGATGTATTGCCATATTTATCAAGATTTACATAGACCCTCTCCATTGGTATCTCAAGCCTCTTGGCCGTTGCCTCGATTATTCGGATATTTGCCTGATGGGGAATCAAGAGACCCACCTCGCTGGCCGGGACATTCGCCTTTTTTAATGTCTCCACTGCTGCCTCAATCATTGCCCTTACTGCAAGCTTGAATACCTCATTACCTTCCATCTTGATATAATGTAACCTCTTTTCAACTGATTCTTTTGAAGCCGGAATTCTTGAGCCACCGGCTGGCTGGTAGAGGAGTTTCCAATCCGCACCATCAGCCCGGAAGTATGTAGCAATTATACCACGATTATCAGAAGAAGACCTTCTGACAATGGCAGCGCCTGCACCGTCACCAAAAAGGACACAGGTTGAGCGGTCAGTAAAGTCCATTACCTTGCTCAATGTCTCAGCCCCGATTACCAGAACATTTTCAAAGCCATTTTTTATCATTGAATCGGCAATACCAAGTCCATATAAAAATCCACTACAACCCGCCGAGATATCAAATGCCATTGCCCGATTTGCCGCGAGTTTGCCTTGAACAACGCAGGCTGTTGATGGAAAGAGCATATCCGGGGTTGCCGTGCCAAGGATTATTGCATCAATCTCTTCGGGGCTGACCTGTGCATCCTCAATTGCCTTTTTTGCCGCAATAATTGAAAGGTCACTGGTTGCGGTATCGGCATCTGCTATCCGGCGTTCACTAATACCGGAGCGGGTCCTTATCCACTCGTCCGATGTCTCTACAATCTTTTCCAGGTCAAAATTCGTCAGTACCTTCTCCGGTAAATAAATACCCAACCCAGCAATATAAGAATTCATAACCCCTTTACCTTTCTTATCTCATCAACAACATTAAATTCAACACACCTCTTTGCCATCTTGATCGCATTCTTTAAGGCACCGGGTGAGGAATGCCCGTGACACACTATTACAATCCCCATAACACCCAAAAGAATCCCACCTCCATACTCTTCATAACTGAATTTTGCCTTCAGGTCTTTTATTGCTGGTTTGACCAGGAATTGACCGAATTTCCTCCGCATTGCTGCATCCACCCTCTCCTTCAACATCCGCCATAAGACATCAACGATTCCCTCGGAGAATTTAAGGATGACATTGCCGGTAAAACCATCACATACTATAACATCGGCAAAACCTTTCATGATATCATTCCCCTCAATATTTCCGATAAAGTTGCATCTGGTTTCTTTAAGGATTTGATATGCCCGCTGTCTGATCTCATCACCCTTTACACTCTCGGTTCCCACATTCAAAAGCGCCACCTTAGGATTCTCTTTGTTGATGGCAATTGTAGCAAAGACCGACCCCATCAATGCATAATTAACAAAATCATCCGGCTTGGGTTTGATATTTGCACCAACATCAATCATCACTGAATAGCCGGTCTCGGTGGGCAGGGTGATTGCAAGACCCGGTCTGGACATTCCTTCAATAGTACCCAGTTCAAATATACTAAACCCCATAATCGCACCGGTATTACCCGCACTGACCAGCGCATCAATCTCTTTATTCTTTAAGAGCTTAAAGAGAATACCCAGAGAGGAATTCTTCTTCTGGCGTACCGCCACTGTGGGGATTTCGTGCATCCCAACCACCTCATCAGCGAGTCTGAAGTCAAATCCTAAAGATTTTACCGCTGCTTCATACTCTCCTCTGCCAACCACAACCAAATCTGCCTCAAATTCTTCTTTTATCAATTTCAGCGCCTGCAATTCATTCTCGGGCGCACTATCAGAACCCATCAGGTCAAGTCCAATCTTCATTTCGCCTTGACTATGTCTTTTCTTTTTCCTTCTTTGGTGCTACAACCAGAACATCCTTATAGTTACCACAACTCGGACAAACACGATGGGGTAACTTCGGTGCATGGCATTTGGGACATTCAACAAAACTACGCGGCTCAAGTTTGTACTGGGAACGCCTCTTATTCTTTCGGGAATGTGAATGCCTGCGCTTTGGAACCGGCATTATACCTCCTTGGATATACTTATATTAGGGTAAGATGACTCAAAAAGGCATAAAGGGATAATTCGTTTGCTGGTTTTGGTTGAGAAATGGGATAGGGTTTTGATTATTGAACTTGGTAACCAACAAACAACAACCGCTAGACCAATCGCATTTCCAAAACAAAACCAAAACCTTTTATCATATCCCACCATCTTCTGCCCTCTTTAGCCTTTTCTCTCTTTTTGCATTACCATAAATTGTATCAAGACGGATACATCCTTATTGCCTGAAACCATCTATTCAAATTCTCTATTCTCTTTTTCTTATCTTCGGGCAGGGAAAACGGCCTTCCCCGACAGTCAATAATAATTCCCACAACACCGCCCTTCAACTCCACATCCACTGCCTTCCCCTTTCCGTTTCCCACATCAAAACCCTTTTCTGGATGCAATACAAGTCGAATTTTTTGATTCTCAGGAAGGCTTAAGAGTTCAATCTCACCATACTTATAAATTTTTTCACTTGTTCCCTTTTCATCCTCAATCCTTACCTTCAGGACATTTACTCCTTCCCTTCCTTCTCCAACCGGGGCAATACAATAGCCAAGGGGCACAAGGCAGTCTTTATCAAATACCTCGGTTGCCGAACGCTCGTGGACCGTTGAAAGGACACCAAGATGGGGCATCATAAATATTGAATCAACGGCAAGTCTTGTTATTCCCTGAGGCAAAAAGGCATCAATCATCATCAGGGCAGCCTGATTTCGGCGGGGGGCATGGGAGAGTATACCACCTGAACCGATAAGGAGATTCAGGGCCATCAAATCGATCAGACTCTCACCGGTCATTGTCTGGGTAAATGTGTCGGAAATTGTTCTTTCCTGCTGAATTCCCTTTAGACCAACAGCCATTGACTTGTGCTGTTCAAAGGCAAGGCGCAATGCCTCACGGGCGATTGCCTGCTCGATCTTTAGATCTTCAAGGGTATGGGGAATGGTCGTGGGTCTTATCATCTTATTTCTTATCCGATTTCTCAAATCTCTCTCTTCAATCTCAAAGGGAAGCCAGCGAATGATATTTTCTATCCCGGCTTCAGCCAGGACATTACTTATAGAATATGACATACCCAGGTTGGCACTGACTGTTCTATTAAAGACACCCTGGAATACCGAAAAGACATCGGTAGTTGCCCCGCCAATATCAACCCCGATTACCGTAATATTCTCTTTTCGGGCAACGGTCTCCACCAGTAACCCAACTGCACCGGGGGTCGGCATTATCGGGACATCGGTCATCTCCATTAACTTCTTATAACCCGGGGCATGGGCCATTACATGCTCCATAAATTGATCGTGGATCTTATGCCGTGCAGGATTGAGATTTTCACGCTCCAGGACCGGTCTGATATTTTCCACAATCACCAGGGCGGTATTCTCTTTTAGTGTATTAAGGATTGCTTCACGGGCATCTTTATTCCCCGCATATATAACAGGCAATTTGTAACCCACTCCAAAACGTGGCTTGGGGTCGGCAGCTCTTATCAATTCAGCAAGTTCAACGACATGGGAGATTGTTCCTCCATCCACACCCCCGGAAAGTAGAATCATATCCGGTCTTAAATTCCTGATTCTTTCAATCTTTTCGTGGGGCAAACGCCCATCATTTGAGGCAATCACATCCATGACAATTGCCCCCGCACCCAGCGCTGCCCTTGCGGCACTTTCTGCTGTCATCGTCAACACCACCCCAGCCACCATCATCTGCAGTCCGCCGCCCGCCGAAGAAGTGGACACATAAAAGTCAACACCCTCAGAATCCTTTACCTCCTTGATTATCCTTTCACCATCCAAAATTCGGACATTGGCAAGTTCTTCTACCTCACGGACAGCATTCAAGACCCCTTTTGTAACATCCTCAAATGGCGATTCAACGGTCGTTGGTGCCTCACCTCGGGTTATCAGGCGATACTCTTCCCCTTTCTTTTCAATCAATATTGCCTTGGTTGTTGTAGAGCCACAATCAGTGGCGAGGATTCTTTTGGGATCTTTCAAGTTCATGCCTTTCCTCCTCAAGTCGTTCAATTTCACAAATTAAATCTTCAATATTGGCGCGGTCTTCAAGCATTGCCGCAATCTCCTCATATTCCTGATAGGCAAAGAATGCCCGATAGAAAGGCTGTAAGAATATTAAAAGTTGATTACCCAAAAAAGATAAAGGTTTGCTCGATTCCAAAAAGACAATCGCCACCGGTGCCATCCTGAGGTCAACAATCCGCCGGGCAATCTTCTGGATTAAATATTTTCTTCGCTCCTCAGTGATCTCAAATCTCATCCCTTCCATCTTAATTTCAACTCCTTTACTGCCTTCACCTCATCAAGCCGGCGCACCGGTGTATTATGGGGTGCCGATTTTAAAATCTCCGGGTCTTCTTCAGCCTCCCGCCGGATTTTTTTCATCACTTTAATAAAATTCTCTACTGATTCAAGGGATTCGCTCTCGGTTGGCTCAATCATCAATGCCTCGCTGACGATCAAGGGAAAATATACGGTTGGAGCATGGATTCCAAAATCTAAAAGCCTCTTTGCAACATCGAGGGTCTTAACACCAAATTCCTTTAAATTCTTCCCCGAGAGAACCCCCTCATGCATACAAAAGTTCGGATATGGAAGATGATAGTCTTCCTTCAATGATTGAATAATATAATTGGCATTCAATATCGCGGCCCTGGAAATCTCCTTTAAACCCTGTTCACCGATTATTCTTAAAAAGGCATAGGCACGTACCATTATCAAAAAATTACCGAAGAATGACTGGACCTTACCGATTGAGTCGGGCAGGTCATAATCTAAATAGTATGTGGCATCTTTCTGTCTTATAACCGGGATCGGTAAGAAAGGTGCTAATTCCTTTCTGACTGCAACCGGTCCTGAACCCGGTCCACCTCCCCCATGGGGGGTTGAAAAGGTCTTATGGAGATTAAAATGGACCGCATCAAAGCCCAGATCGCCAGGACGGACAATCCCTAAAAGGGCATTTAAATTTGCCCCATCAAGATAGAGGAGTCCACCATATCCGTGAACAATTTCGGCAATCTTTTGAATATTCTTTTCAAAGAGTCCCAGGGTATTAGGGTTGGTAAGCATCAAACCCGCCACCTCTGGAGTCATCAACTCCATCAATCTATTTATATCAACAAGTCCATTTTGGTCTGAATTGAGGGTTAGGGGCTTAAAACCGGAAAAGTTAACGCTGGCTGGATTTGTTCCATGGGCTGAATCGGGCACCAGTATATATTTTCTGGGTTCTCCCTTTTTCTTAAAATAGGCCTTGAAGATACTGATTGCAGTAAATTCACCCTGGGCACCAGCCGCTGGCTGTAAGGTAACTGCATCAAGGTTTGTAATCTTTTTCAGGTATTCGCCGAGTTCAAACATCAATCTCAATGCCCCTTGAACTGTATTTACTGGTTGCAATGGATGGAGGGCAGTAAATCCTTTGAGTCGCGCCATTTCTTCGTTGATTTTCGGATTATACTTCATTGTGCAGGAGCCGAGCGGATAGAATCCTTTATCCACATGATGGTTCAGGTTGGAGAGATTAACAAAATGGCGAACAATCTCTGGTTCACTTACCTCAGGAAGATTCAAGGCACCCTTCCGGGTAAAGATCTGGGGTAGCCGGGTTTCTTTAACATCCAGTTCCGGCAGGGTATATCCCTTCCTTTCTAATCTTGAGACCTCAAAGATTAATTCCATAAGCCTTATTCTTCCGCCTTTACCCTTTGTATGCCTTTATAAAGCGCTCAATGGAGCGATCATAGGTCTTCTCCACCTCTTTAGGAAAGAAGCATCCAGGGAGTTCCTTATGGCTCAGGTGATACTGAACACACTCACAACACTTCCCTTTCCTTGAACAGGGTTCATAACTGCAGGTGCACTGCCTCAGATTCTTCTCAATTTTGCATTCCATAACCAATTATACCCAAAAAAGCGGCAATGTCAACCGATATTGCTATTCAATGGCGGTGTATAATAGGTTGATGAGGGAGTCGGCCTGCGGACCTTTGATTGTATTTCTAATATCTATTCTCTCTTTCTCCATGAATTTTTTAAATTCCTCTTCGGCCTCAAACCGGGCAAAGGAATCGGGAAATCTTTTGATGATATCAACAAATAATATAGCCGTTGCCGGATATTTATCCCAGTACCCATCCCATATATCGGCCGTTGACTTCAAAACGACCAGTTTAATATATTCATTTACCTTTAAATCAATACTACCTTTTGGTGAGAAAATAAGTTTTTTATAAAGTTTATAAAGGTCCATTATAACTCCTTCATCATATTCTTTGTCAATCAACCCTTGAAGATATTTTACGTCAAGCAACCATTCATCGGGTTTTACCTCTTCAAATTTGAATTCAACAGGGATGTTGACCCAGACCGTAACTGGTCTACCGCCAACCATTGCCGGTGAAAAGATAAATGTCTTTGCAGTTTCCAATGCTGCCGAATCCAAAAGCGGCATACCCGAAGATTTGAAAAGTCTTATTTTCTCGACATTCCCATTCTCATTTATTAATACCGCCAGTAAGACCCTGCCCTCCAGACCCATCTGCCGCGCTTCATCAGGATAGTTAATCCTGTATTTTAGTAGTACCGGGGCTAAAAAATTCCTTTTCACCGGGCAGGCAGTTATTAGAAAGAATATAAATATCTTGATTAAAAGAAGATTGTTCGGGATTCTCATTAAATAAAATTCTAAAAGGAAATGTTCGGTTTCTTACCCTGTTCTTTGGTGGGCGTTACCTGTGCCTCCCTGAGCCGGGCAATGAAGATCTTAATCTTTTCCAGTTCTTTCGTCTTTTCCGCTATTAACTTCTCCAGCTCTTCCTTTTCTGATTTCAATTTTACAATTGATTTTTTATATTCCTCCGCCTTGGCAACGATGATCGCCGACTCCTTTCTCTTTGCCTCGATCTCGGCTATTTCCTTTCTGGCCTCTTCCAGTTTTTTCAACTCTACGGCACACTCTTCTTTAATCTTCTTCTTATTCTCTTCAATCTCGGAATTCAAGGCTATTAATTCCTCACGGCGCCGTTCAATCTTGGCAAGCATGTTTGCCTCAACCGCCTTTGCCTTCTCAATCTTACCCTCGGTTTCCGAATGCTGTATCTTGAGGTCGGAAATCTTTTCTTCAATCTCTTTTTTATGGGCAACCAGCTTGTCAATTTCATCACGATATTTATCCCTTTCTTTTAATAACTCTTTCGTCTCCTTATTCAAATCTGCCAATGCCTTCTCTTCTTCTCTCTTTAAAAGTTCAAGTTTCTCGTTGAGCATGGCGATTTCTTTCTTCTGCTCCTCAACTTTGTTTTCCACCATCGTTAGTTCTTTCCTTCGTGTCTCCAGCAATTGCTTGATTTTGCTATCCTCTTCAAGTGCCAGTTGCATCTCTTCATATTCTCTTTTCATTCTGGGTAGTGCTTCTTTCATCTCTTCATATTCCTCTTCAATGTCCTTGACCTTTGCTGAAGTGGATTGCAGTTTCTCTTCTATCTTTTCCAGTTCGTTCTTCTTGGCCTCATACTCCTTTTCCATTGCCTCAAATTCCTTTACCCGCGGTTCCAGTTCAGCAATCTTTTTCTTTGCCTGCTCAATTGATTTACCAAGCTCTACCGCCTCTCTTTTATATTCCTCATATTCTCTTTTTATCCTGTGATACTCGGGTTCAATCTTTTTAAGTTCCTTTTCTTTTGCCTTCAAATCGTTAACGAGTGGCTCAATCTCTTCTCTTTCTTTCTGCAAGACCTCTACTTTGCTCCTCAACTCCTCAAATTCTTTCCGCGTCTGTTCAACTTCCTTGTCCAGTACATCCTTCTCTTTCTTTATGGCCTTATATTTTTCATCCATCTCCTTTAACGAAGTCTCAAGGGTAGTAAATTCCAACTGGTAATTTGAGATATTGGAGACGAGTTCGCCCTCCTCTTCTTTCATCTTCGCCAGTTCTTTATTCAATTTATCATACTCTTTCTTTAAGTTTGCTAGTTCTTCATTCTCTTTGTATAATTTTTCTTTTTGCTCGGTTAAATTCGCAATCTCATTTTCTAATTCTTCTTTCAACTTTGTATCCTTTTCCAGGGCAGACTGTGTTTCGCCCTGGAGTCTGGCTAATTTTTGATTTTCAGCCCTCAACTCCTCAATCGCCTTTGCAAGTTTTTCTTTTTCCTTCGTTAGTGTCTCAACCTCATCGGTGATTGTCTGCAGCCTTGCCTCCTCCTTTTCCAGATTCTTCTTCAGGGCACTCAACTCCTTATTCAGGTTATTCCGCTCCTCATTCATTATCTTCAAATCCTTTTCGGTCGTCCTCAGGTCGGCAAGGGCAGCCCTTAAACTCTCTTCTACACTCTGGTATTCACTCTTTAACTCTTCAAACTTAATTTTTGTCTCATTATATGTCTTTTCCTGACTGGTATAAGTCTTCTCTTTTTTTGCGTACTCTCTCTGTAGTTCTTCAAGATTCTTTGTTATCTGATTCTGCTCCTTCTGTAGTTTTTCAATGGCATCAGCCAATCTATTCTTTTCCGGTTTTAATTTTTCAATTTCACTTTTCAATTCTTTTAAACTTGTCTCGGTTTTATCCCTTTCTGCCAGTATTGCCGCAAGTTCTTTGCGCAATGATTCTAATTTCTGTGCGTCCTTTTCCATTGTCTTTAAGGAATCTTTAAGTTGCTTTTCTTCCTTCTTTAATTCACTGATTGTCTTTCGTAATTCCTCAACCTCGGCGCTCGCCTCCATCTGCGTTGAATAGGTCTCAGCCAGTTTCTCTTCTATTTCTTTCAATTCCTTATTCTTCGCCGCCAGTTCCTTTTCAACCTTTTCCAACTGTCCCAATTTTTCTTCTAAGTCCTGAAGGATATCTATATCATCCTTTTTCGCCATAATGCCTCCCTATAAACAAAAACCTAAAATTTTTTATGTGCCAGGTGGTGTCTCTCATAGCATAACTCTTCCTCTATTTCGCTTTTCGCTATAGTCTCCATACAAAAATCTTCCTCAATTTTACTTATATGTTTTGCCCTTATCAAACTCAGAGGATGCGGTTTTATCCCCATAATGTCCTTCTGCACTGCTATATTTTCAAGCGAATGATAGAGAAAGACACCCGGTGCCTCATTAAGAATCCTTTCTTCTATCTGACGATAAAAATTTATTCTTTGATTCTCATTTCTGATCTTACGTCCCAAATCAAGCATCTGGTCAATTTCGGGGTCGGAAAAGAAAAAGGTATTGCCGGGATACCCAATTGAACTTGAATGGAAAAGAGGATATAAAAAATTATCTGGGTCACCATTATCACTGATCCAGCCCTGTAAAGACAATAATGAATTTCCATTATAACTCTTATCGAGCAGAATGTGCCAGGGCAAGGGATTGACCTCGGTCTTGACTCCAATCTCCCTCAATGCCGAACTGATAAATTCCGCCCTTTTTATAACTGCAGGTGAGTCACTTACATCAAATGGGTATGTATCGGGTAGTCCCCCCGGAAAGCCTGCCTCGGCTAAAAGCACCCTGCCTTTTGCTGGATCGTAATTGAAACCTCTGATTCTGTTATTATAGACCTTCATGGAAGGTGGGAAAATCCCCCTTGCCGGAACAGCGGATTCCTTCAAGAATTCCATAACGAAACTATCTCGGTCAATTGCATAGTTTAGTGCCTGACGCACAAGTCTATTGGAAAAGGGAAACTTCTGACAGTGGATGGCTATAAATTGAACAGACAGTTCGGGAATTGAGTATAACAACTCAGGTGTTTCAGACTTTATGCTTCGTAGGGTCTTTTCTCCAGGACGATAGATAGAAAGAATTCCTTTCTTGAATAACTCATAACAATACTCATCATCATTTATAATCAAAAATTGAAGTTCGTCAACGGCCGGTCTTCCTTCAAAATAGAAATCATTGGCTACCAACAAAAGCCTCTTGCTCCGTTCCCATAAGACAATCCTGAAAGGACCGGCGCCAATCGGGTATTCAGCATCAATGTAGGGGTCTGCTACATTTGTAGCAAGATTGGCAAGTATCGGCAGAAATGGATATTGAGTTATTATTTTAATGGTTCGCTCATCCAATATCTCAACACCTAATATCTTGACATCCCCGGTCTGGAGGTAGTCTTGGGCACCGGCTATCATCTCAAAGAAGTTAAAATTGGGACCCTTCAGCGCCCTGATTATTCCCTCCTTTAAATCCTCAACCCTTAGCCTTGTACCATCGGCATATTTCAGGTCTTCTCTAATATGAAAGGTGTATTCGGTTCCACTTTTTGAAACTTCGTAATTATCACACAATCCTGAAATGACATCAGCACCCTTACCAAACTGAAACAAACCCAGTGAGGAGTTTATAATCACCTGGTGGGAATTTGCATCGGTTTTTAAATCCCCCTTCAGGGTAAGGGGGTCTGAAGAGAGATGGGTTGTCAAAACGCTCTTCTTTTTAACCACAGGGGCAGGCCTGGGTATTTTTTCAGAAAGAGATTTTAGTTTCTCACGGTAACTTAAAATCTTTTTCATTGAATCTTCGTAAAGGTCCCATAGATTCCGGAGATAAAGGTTATTGCGGTGGAGTTCGTCTGCCATACCCTTGCACTCCTGGATGCAGACTATCTTTTCATCAAATACCCGATTGATGTCATCAAGGAATATTTTGATCTTTGTAAAATCCGGTTTTTTTAGACTTACAAATTTTCTCCCATCAACTTTGGTCATTGTTAATGAAGAAACAGATTTTTTTAATTCACCAAGCCTGTTTTCAATCTCCTTGCATAACCCTTCACTCTCAACCGATAATTGCGAAAATTCCTCCACCACCGGGCTGATGTTAGACTGATATCTTTTCCCCCGGCTTTCTTCCAGCCGGGCGAATATGGAAAGTATCTTGAGCCTTGAAAAGACCCCTGCTGCCTCTAAGGAATTAATCTCTAATCTCTCCAGTTCATTAGTCAGATCAAGACCGATATCTTTTAGACCATTGAATAGACCTTCAACATCCAAGAAATATTTCTCTATCTGTTTTTGTAAATCTATTAAGTTATCTATCTCCTTTATAAGTTCCGCAGCAATTTCATTGGTATAGTCAATTATCCCTTTCATTGATGGAATCTGTTGATAAATTTTATCGGTTTCCTTATATATTTCTTCGGAGAATATTACCGGAAGATGACCTCCGCCAATTTTACTCAAGACCCGGATATTTTCATCAATCAGGTGAATGAACTGGTTATAAATGTAAGGGTTGGGTAAACTTCGTTGAATTCCCAGGACCCGATAAAGGTCACCCAGATTACCTGCAAGGGCACTGATTTCGGTACCCCTTCTTGATATTTCGTCAACGGTATTCAAAGAATCAATCAATTGTTCATTTATTAACTTCAATTTCATTGAAATAGTTGCCTGTAGTGTAGAAAATATTTTGATACCATCTTCAACCCTGCCCGGCATCTTCTCAAGGGACTTAATAAGTTCGTCAATGGTCTTTAGCGACTCCTGGGCTTTAAGATATAGTCTTGAAGAATAAGAAGACAGTTCTAAGGCTCGGGCAAATTCTACTGTTGCGGACTGCGATATTTTTTTCACCCGATCAAGTGTAGCAGCAAATTCCATAAATGATTTATGAGAAAAATCAACAAGGCGACCAACCTCACGCGCAATAACGGCCAGTCCCCTCCCTTCTTCCTTAGAATGGAACGCCTTGATTTCAGCATTGAGGGCCAGCGGCGCCAAAAGACGGGATTTTTTTATTATCTCAGAGGCATTCATCTCAAGTTCTTTTAATTCCTCAATTGTAGTTTTAAAGATTTCAACCAGATTTGTAATATTATCGGTGGTCTTGCGAATGACATCTTCAACATCAAAGAACACTTTGCGCAGTGTCTGTATTTCTTTTTTAAATGTCTCGGAGAATTCTTTAAGCATCCCCAGGAGTGTTTCAGTGCGTTGAAATAGCGGTGAGAGGGACTCAAATTTTCTAATGAGTTCCTCCAGGTGCATATTGTTGGTATTTAGAAAATTTGTTAATTCATCTACTCGCAAGGCAAATTTATTGATGTCCTTTAGATACGCCCTCAATGCCTCAATCATCTGTTTAATCCCGTTCCCCGATAAAAATATTAATATAGCGGCGAAGGGATTCGAACCCCTGACACAGAGATTATGATTCTCCTGCTCTACCAACTGAGCTACGCCGCCGAATAACAAATACTTAAAAACTCCACCCCGGAAAAGAAATTCTTCGGCAATTTTTATTTACATCTCCTTATTATTGGTATTATATCCGAAATAACCTATTTGTCAACCATGATGTAAACGAAAGAAGATTTCTACATTTTTTAACTCTCCACTTAGATATATCAATGGAAAATAAAACTAAAACCAACACCTGCGATTATCAAAAATATCGGGTCAATTTTTTTAGGCAGAAAAATTAAAATCAAAAGACAAAGAATCCCGAAGATTGCATATGGTAAATAAGACCAATTTATTGGAATAAAGAAAATTCCGGTTGATAAGAGAATCGCCACAACTGCGGATTTTATTCCGTCAAAGAAGGATTTAACATATTGATTATGTTCAATCCTCTTATAGATTCGCACTAAAATCAAAAGCATTAAAAAAGAAGGCAAAAATATCCCAACTGTTGATACAACTGCGCCGATAATACCCTGCACCTTGAAACCAACAAATGTGGCGGTGATGGCGACCGGTCCCGGTGTAATCTGACCAAGGGCAAAGCCATCAAGGAATTCTTTATCTGTCAACCAATTTCTATAGAAACAGACCTCATTTTGGATAAATGGTATTGCCGCATATCCACCACCAAAAATCACGGCGCCGATCTTAAAAAATATCCAGAATAATTCCGCAATCTTTTTTATATCAAATAAAAAAATTCCAACTGCAAAGAATAATTTGGGTGTCTTTAAATGTTGCAGAGCGATATTGAGACCACCAGCAAGAAGCACGGTTAATACCGGGTCAAATTTTATTAGAAATAAAACCAGCGCAAACCCTAATACCAGGATCCCCTTGAAATCCTTTATTAAGACCTTACCCATATCCAAGCTTGCCCATAGTATTATTGCGGTCATAACTGTACCGATACCTTTAAAAATCTGATTGATTGCGGGTAGGGTATGAAAGGCAAGGTAGAGATAAGAAAGAATTAGCATTAGGATAAAAGAAGGCAGAAGCAGAGAGACACCAGCAACGACCGCTCCCCTTATCCCGCGCAGACAATAACCAATATATTCGCAGTAGTTGGGGACAAATGGTCCGGGTAACATCTGACCGATTGCCACCGCGGTTGCCAATTCATCGTCCGAGATCAATTTCTTTTTTTTGACACATTCGGCACGCAGAATTGCCAGCATTCCTGCCCCGCCGCCAAAACCGAAGAGTCCAACTTTTAAGAATGGCCTTGCCAGTTCACGCAGACGAATCATAAGTTCATGCTCCCGCTTTTGTAGCCTTCTAAATCAAGGGTTATATATCGGTATCCCAATTTTTTAAGATATCTTATAATTTGAGTTTTGTTCTCTAATATCATCCTGAATTCGTGTGGTAAAACCTCAAGCCGGGCAATGGGAAGATGGGCACGCACCCGGACCTGGGTAATTTTAAATCTTTTAAGATAATCCTCAGCCTTAGAGATTCTTGTTAGAACCTCCCTTTTTATCCTCCGACCATAAGGAATCCTTGAGGCAAGACAGGCCATTGATGGTTTATTCCAGTTGGGTAGTCCAAATTTCCTGGCAAGCATTCTTATCTCTTCTTTGAGCAATCCTGCCTTTATCAGAGGAGAATCAACCCCCATCTTTTTAGCGGCAAGTAACCCGGGGCGGAAATCCTTCAGGTCTGTCTTATTGCTTGCCTCCACAACTGTGTATCCATATTCTCGGGCAATTTTCTGCAAATTCCTGAACAGTTCAATCTTGCAATAATAACAACGGGTCTTTTTATTTTTTACGAAATTTTGATTTTTTAGTTCATCAGAATGGATTATTAAATGTCTCACCTTTAACCGGCGGGCAATTTTTTTTGCCTCCCTTAATTCTCCCTTTGGGTATAGTGGTGAATCAACCGTGACTGCGACAACCCTATCTTTAAGCACAGCTAGGGCGACTTTCAAAAGCAGGGTAGAATCCACGCCCCCCGAAAATGCCACAACCACACCTGAATATTTACTCAAAATGTTTTTAAGACGCAGAAATTTTTTGTTATTGAAATTGGTTTGGAATTTGGATTTTGGATTTTGGATTTTTTTCACTTCAGGTATGGCAAAAACTCCTTGCTTATTGGTGGATTCCTTACCCAGCGCACAATCTCCTGGTCATTATCCAAAACAAGGATTGTTGGAATATCTGAGACCTCATAAAATGCACCTTCGGCAAGCCCATCAACCGTATCCATATTAAAATATTTTATCTCGGCTTTAAATTGTTCCTTCTCCTTAAAATAACACAACTTATTATATGCATCCTTGCATACCGGGCAGGTCTCTCTACCAAAGATATAAACCTTTTTCATATTACCCCCTTAATTAAATTTCTCTATTTTATTCTAAAAAAGTTGAAAGTCAAGTGTGTCTCAACTCTTCAGGACGCTATATTTAGTGAAATTTTCCCTTGACCGAAGTAAATTTTAGATTATAATGTTTATATGCCAGAGAGAATCATCTTCACCCTCGGTACTGGAAAAAGAACCATCAGCGAATTTATCAGCATCCTTAAAAGTAAGAATATTGATGTCTTATTGGATGTCCGCCGGTTTCCAACGAGCAGGTTTGAAGATTTTCAAAAGGATAATCTATCACAACATTGCATTAAAAATAAAATTGACTATATCTATCTCGGCACTGAACTCGGTGGTTATCGCAAGGGAGGCTATGAGGAATATACAAAGACTACTGAATTTAAAAAAGGAATCGAAAGGCTCGTTGAAATCGCCAGCAAAAGAAAAGTTTGTATTGTGTGTGCGGAAACCCTGCCCTGGAAATGCCATCGCCGGTTTATAGGGGCACGATTATACACAATGGGTTATCAGGTGATACATTTAATTGACGAAAGACACACCTGGGAGCCAGAGAATGTCTCTTACGATTAAAACTCTCAGCCCGAATTTACTACACTCTCTTTACAGGTTAATTCTCATTTTATCATTTCAACAATTGTAGAAATGATAAAAGTTGGCTGCTGTGGTTTCCCGGTCGCAAGAGAAAGATACTACAAAAATTTTGCTCTTGTTGAAGTACAGTCAACATTCTATGATTTTGTCAATCCTGAAACATTAAAAAAATGGCGCGCTGAGGCACCGAAGGACTTTGAATTCGTCTTGAAGGCATTCCAGTTCATTACCCATCCTGCAAATTTACCTACATATAAGCGGGCGAAACACATAGAAAATCTTAAGTTGAGAAACCTCGGCAATTTTCAGCCAACAAAAGATGTATTTAAATGCTTTGAGAGATTAAAAGAATACGCAGAGATCTTAAGGACAAAGGTAATAATCTTCCAATCACCACCGGGTTTCAGACCAGAAAAAGAAAATATAAAAAATATGGAAAAATTCTTTGATAAAATTGACCGAAAAGATTTTATCTTTGGCTGGGAGCCAAGGGGTAAGTGGCAACCAGAGGAAATTAAAAATATCTGCAAGAAACTCGATTTGATTGATATTGTTGACCCATTCTTAAGAGAACCAACCTATGGCAAAATTTTCTATTATCGTCTGCACGGTGGCAAGGGCTACAAACACAAATTCACCGATGAAGAATTGAAAAGTCTGGCAGAAAAAATTAAAGGAAAAGATGGCTATGTGATGTTCAACAATATTACAATGTTTGAAGACGGACAGAGGTTTTCAAAGATGGTTGGTTGATAATGTTCTGTCCAGTATGTAAGGCCGAATATAGACCGGGCATAACCCGATGTGCAGATTGTGGTGTGGAATTGGTTGAAAAACTAACCGCGGAGAAGATTGGGCAAACCGGTGAGCAGGATAGAAAAGAAATCAGATACGAGGAAGTCTGGATAAGTTTCAACCCTGCGGAGGTTATGTTTGTAAAATCCCTTTTAGAAGAAAGCGCAATAAAATATTACTTTATTGGAGAAAACTTTCAAGCAGTCCAGCCACTTGTTGAACCTATAAGACTAATGGTTAGAAAAGACTATGTTGAAAAAGTAAAAGAAATTCTGCGAGATGTTGATTTTACTTCTCAATCAGAAGAGACAGACTGATTTCTTAGAAATGCACCAGAATACTATTATACAATGTATTCACATTCTTTACCCTGCATAATTCTATTGACTTACTGATAATTTTTTTTACAATTTAACCGCAATGCGCACCGGGATTGCTGATTTACCGCTACATTATGGCAAAGCGCCGAGATGGCTCTTTGAGAAGATGGCAAGACTCTCAAGGGCAATTATTGAAGTAATTATAGCAGAGTATGGACCTGAAGAATTCCTAAGACGCATTTCCGACCCTTACTGGTTCCAGGCATTCGGCTCAGTCTTGGGTTTTGATTGGCATTCATCTGGCGTTACTACAACTGTTTGTGGGGCAATGAAAGAAGGGACAAAGGATATTGCCTTTGAACTCGGCTTATTCTTCTGCGGTGGCAAAGGCGCAACTTCAAGGAAGACACCGAAGGAGATTGAAATAATCGCCGAAAAATTGGGCAGAGACCCGAAGAATTTAATCTATGCCTCAAAAATATCTGCCAAGATTGATAACACCTGTGTTCAGGATGGATATAATCTTTATCATCATATGTTTATTTTTACAAAGAATTTAGACTGGGCGGTCATCCAGCAGGGAATGAGTGTAGCACCCCTCACCAATTACCTCTCCCCCAGGGGGCGAGGGGAGATAAATAGAAAACGAACCGCGCGCCGATACCACTGGCTTTCTCTGAATTTAAATTCCTATGTCTGTGAGCCGCATAATGCAGTCTGCTGTGATATAATCCAGCCCTGCCTCAATATGGTGGCAGAAGAAAGTGAGGAGTCAAGAAAGGTTGTAACTGAAATCTCAAAGGCAAAGCCCGAAAAGATTTTAAAAGAAACCGAGATGATCTTAAAGATGCCCTCAAGACATCCGGTATTACAAATTGATATAAATCCAAAATATTTTTACAAAATACTTTTGAAGACATACGAATCTTCACCAGCGGATTTTGAAAATCTTCTTCAAATAGAAGGCATTGGTCCCAAGACCTTAAGGGCGCTTGCCTTAATCGGTGAATTGATATATGGTGCAAAGCCTTCTTTCCGCGACCCGGCACGATATTCATTTGCCCATGGTGGTAAGGATGGCTATCCCTATCCAGTGGACAAGGAGACCTATAACCATTCCATAAGTTTTCTTGAATTTGCAATAAGGCGTGCCCGACTGGACGAAACCGACCGCCTGAAGGCTTTACGGAAGATAGCTTTTCTAAATTTTAAATCGGATTATTTACACAAATGATTTCGGCAGAAATATATTTACCCAATCAAGTTGCCGGTCTGCTAATCAGTATTGCACGCTCGTGGTGAAAAATTGAAATTATATAAATCCTTTAATACACCCTTGCGACATTTTCGGTCTTTACCCAGCCGCCAAGACCACCAGGTAGTTGGATGAGATAATAATCATTACGTTCATCGCGAATCTTTACTTCAGTTCCATCATGAATTACAAGGACTTCCTTGTAGTCCTCGGCTGGACCGCTAAACGCCTGACATTCTCCACAGATAATCACTCCGGAATTAGAATTTCTTTCTCCTTGCCATACCTGAGTGGTGATAAAAAAATAGCCAAAGAATAAAAGTCCGACAAATGCAATCCAGATAAAAAGTTTGTTTCTTCCGATAATAAATAACGAAAGGAAGATTGCAAAAAAAAGAAAGGATAGGGCAGAATAAACGAACGCCTCAGCCATTGAGAAATAGTGAAATAAGGAATTTAATATTTGAGCTATCGGATTGGGTATAGAGGTGATTCTGTCGGCGCGAAAATTTCTTAAAAAACTTAAGTTGTAGTTAACATCTCCATCCCGCGGGCACAGAAAATATGCCCGGCGGTACTGAATTAGTGCCTTTCCAATCTTTCCCATTTTAAAATAGGCATTGCCTAAGTTGTAATAAATATCTTTATTTTGGCATAAGGAAAGCGCCTTTTCGTAGCATTCAATGGCATTCTGGAAATTCCCCTCAGCATAGTATTTATTACCGGCATTGTATAATTCGCATGCCTCATTAAGGACTACAAATATCAAAAGGATCATAGATGCTCCATAATTTTTTTTGTCTTCTCCAAGAGTTCCGCCATCGAGATGTCACTCTCCACCCCAGGCGAGTATACTACAGTATCACATCTTGTAATAATCCCGAATAAATCTTCAAGAATTTCAGAACTAAGTCCCCGACTCAATAGCTCCTGTCTTAATTGTTCAGTCGTCAATGCTCCGGTATCAAGGTTAAATCGGTCGCCGATGTAGTTCATAATTGCCTTTGAGAGGGCACTGTAAAAATTCTTCTGGTCATTCTTCTTCATATACTCATAAACCTGTTGAAATCTTTTTTTGAATAGTTTACCCGACATAAATTTGCGGGCATAGGCGCGGTCCTGAGATAATTTTATCTGGTGTCGCTGATAGATAAGTGAAATTACAACAATCAGAATTGAAATCGGATAAAGCAGAAAATAAAATCTTAAAAGGCTGCCGGTGCCTGATTTGATTGTTTCCTTATCCGGTTTGATATACCTGATATCACTTCCCAGTATCTTTAAACCACCGGCATCGGTTGCGACCGTAGACTGAGGACTTCCTGAGGCAACGAAACTCACCTTCTCGCTCTTTAATGTCTCATAGGTCTTTTTCTTAGGATTGAAATACGCAAGAAATATTTCGGGAATTAGATGCATGCCATCTGCCTGGGGGATTAATGGGAACCTGAATTCCTTTGTCCCCTTTATTGTTCCGCTTGATTTATCAAGATTTACCTTTACTTCTGGCTCAAGGACCCTAAGGTTAGGAATTGAGGGGAGGTTGGGTTTTTCTATCAATTTTATGTTACCGGCACCGCTAATCTTTATAATAAGATTTACCGGTTCACCCTGTCTTGAGGTATCACGGTCAATCCTGGCACTCATCGTGAAATTACCAACTCCACCACAGAAATTCTCCGGTTTGCCTTCTTCGGGCAGGGGGAGGACATTTATCATAACTGGCTTTGAGGTAATGGTTATCCGCTGGGCAGTGCCGAAGAAGTCAAAGAAATCCCGGGGTGGTTTTATTATCGTAGCAACCATTTCCATTGGTTCAATTGTAAGATTGCCGGAGGTTATTGGGAATAACGCCACGGTCTTAAGCAGTGAAGCGTAATAGGTCTTGCCCCCATATGTCTTTCTTTGATACCTGAGGCGGTCTGCATCATAGATTATTTCGGACCAGAATCCACTAAAAGAAGGCAATTTCGTAAGACTGAGGTCATCAAGGTCATACTGGGTATAAAGATAGAACTCCACATTTATCTGTTCACCTTGATATACCTCTCTCCGACTGGGAAAGGCAATAAGCATTATTGCATCTTCCAGCTGACCGGTTGCCTTCGGTGGTGTAGCAGTTGAGGGGGGTGGAGATTGGGTAGCACCTTTTACAACTTCAATCTCAATTGATTGGGTCTCATATGTCTTCCCCTGATAGTCAATCCGACACGGTCCGATTGTAAATCGTCCAATCTTTTTAGGACTAAGGGTGTATATAAATGTAATGGTCGTCTGCTGGGTCATCTTGCCGTTGATAAAACTTATGCTTGTGGATTGAGATGAGGATCGACCCAATACATTGAAATCGGGCAAATCGGGTAATTGGGGCGAAGGAACACCGCTAATATTTTCTCCACTAACTGAAACATTCAATGTAAAAGTTTCACCCAATCCAACAGTGGTACGATCAACCGAAGCCAAGAAATTCAATTCTGCAGCGAATATTTTTAACGGAATTAATAGAAAAATTAGCAATAAACAAATTAATTTTTGAAATTTATAATTTTCGTATTCTTTGAGATTTTGGATTTTGGATTCGGGATTTATTTTCATCCTCACCAGTCCTTTTCTACTTTTTCTAATTGTGGCTTCGGCTGTTGTTTTTTCCGTTCTTCCTTTTCTTTATCCTTTAATGCCTCAAGGACACGATTTGCATCAGACTGAGACATCTCGGGTTTTTGCATCTGTGGTTGTGGCTGTTGTTTTTGTTGCTGCTGTTGCTTCGAAGAATCACTCTGGGGTTGATTTTTTAATTGTTCCTTCAATTTCAAACAAAATTCCAGATTCTCTTTTGCCTTGATATCTTTATTGTTTAATAACAATGCGGTTTTGTAGGCATTTATTGCTCCATCAATGTCACCCTGTTTGAATTTACAGTTTCCGATATTGTAAAATGTATTTGCCTGAAATTTTTTATCTTTGGTTAATAAACCAATTTCAAATTCGCTTATCGCCTCAGGATATTTTTCCATTTTGTATAGTGCCCTTCCCATATTGTAATGAATTTTTATATTATCGGGTTCAAGAACCTGCGCTTGCTCATAAATCTTTAAGGCATCTTCATATTTTTGCTTTCTCATCAGTCCATTCCCTTTGCGCATTAAAGAACCGACATCCCCATAACTCGGTAAAATAAGTTGTATCATTAACAAAAACAGTATGCCTTTGACAAATCCGAAATCCGAAATCCGAAATCCGAAATGCAATTTTATATCCATCTTCCTCTCCTATCACTCAAAAATACACTTAGAAAAAGCAATCCAAACGCTATCGCTAAGAAATACTGATACCTCTCTTCAAACTGCACATATTCTCCCCCACCAAATTCTTTTTTCTTTATTGCATTCAATTCGTCAACGAGTCGTTCAATATATGGTCCTTCGGTCCTGAAGAATCTCCCATTTGCGGAGCGGGCAATCAGAAGCAATAATCTATCGGCAAGTCGAGTCATAACGATATTTCCTTCTCTATCCTTTTTGTATACCACACCACCAGTTGAACCTTCAGGTATTGGTGCACCTTCAGGGGTGCCGATGCCCACTGTGAATATCCTTATCCCCTGCTCAATCGCCTGTTCAATTACCGGCATCGGGTCTCCCTCAAGGTTATCCCCATCAGTAAAAAGGATTAGTGCCTTATGTGTTTCTTCCTTCGGGTTGAATAGCGAAGAAGATACCGCTATTGCCCTTGCGATATTCGTGCCAGGTCTGGGCATCATTTCCGGCTCAATTATATCAAGGAATAGTTTAGCGGCATCAATATCAGTTGTCAATGGGCACATCACATAACAATCACCGGCAAAGGCAGTGATTCCTACCTGATGGGTTCCAATATTATTAAGCAAATACCTAATATCCTGCTTGGCACGTTCCAATCTTGATGGCTCGATATCCTGGGCATACATACTCTTTGAGGCATCAAGGGCAATTACAATGTCAATTCCTTTTCCTTTATAGATCTGCAATTTCTCACCCCATTTGGGACGGGCAAGGCTGATGATTAAAAATACAATACCCAATAAAAACAGAAGCGACTTTAATAGAAATAACCTGGAATTGAATGTCTCAATCAGAATGGGTATCAAATTTTCATCAGCAAAATGTCTTAAGGTCTTCCTTTTGCGGAGATAGAATAGAATCAGAACAATAACCATTATCGGTACCAGGCAAAGTAGATACAGATATCTCGGTTCAGCCCATTTAATGAGTAGCGTGGACATTATGACTCCTTTAATCTCATTTTAATCCTAAAGGCAAAGGCTGGTCTCACGGCAATCTCCGCAAGAGCGTTATTGAAAGAACAAATGCAGCAAAACACAGGATTACTGCAGGCAGTACAAATATCTGCGCCTTTTCTGAGTAGACCGTATATCTTGATACCTTGAATGTTGTAGGTTCAAGTTTGTCAATCTCTTCGTAGATGGTCTTCAATGCCTGGGCATCGGTTGCCAAAAATGCCTTTCCTTGGGTTAAGGCAGATATCTCTTCCAGTGTCTTCATATCAAGGTCTACCTCTTCCCGAACATAAACCTTTCCATAGACCGGATGTCTAACTGGAATCGGTACCGGTCCCTTTGAACCGACGCCAATACAATATACCTTTATATTATATGCCTGGGCAAGTTTTGCGGCAGTAATTGGGTCAATCTCACCGGCATTATTCAGTCCATCAGTTAACAGTATCACTATCTTCTCCTTTGCCTTTGAATCTTTCAGTCTCGCCACAGCCGT
The DNA here is from genome assembly GCA_039802265.1 of Caldifarciminota bacterium. Taxonomy (GTDB): domain Bacteria; phylum Hydrothermota; class Tepidihabitantia; order SM23-42; family JAOAFX01; genus JBDRWI01. The sequence continues at coordinate 46,952 of JBDRWI010000004.1, forward strand.
TGCCAGACCCATACCGATTGCAGTTCCATCCTGTATTATCCCATAATCTACTTTATCAAGCAGGTCAAGGAGAATTTTGTGGTCGCTTGTGAGGGGACACTGGGTCATTGAGGTTATTGCAAAAATCACCATACCAATCCGGTCCCCCTGCCTCTTTGCAATAAATTCCTTTGCCCTCTCCTTTGCTACATAAAGGCGATTCTTTGGAGTGAAGTCCTCTGCCTGCATCGTTCCGGAAATGTCCAGACAGAGCATAATATCAACCCCTCTGGTCTCGGTCTCTTCATATACCCTGCCCTTCTGGGGTCGTGCAAGTCCCAAGACTACCAGGACAAGAATAAGGGTATTTAACAAAATGACAAGATACTTGAATATTCTACCACTCTGGTAATTTTTGAAAAAATCTGTATCAGAAAATTTCACTGTTCCGGTCTGTTTCTTCAACTCCCAGTATATCAATCCGACAACCGGTATGAGTAAAAGAAAATAAATGGGACTGGCAAATATCATTTAGCCTCTTCAGTCTGCTGGGGAATGGTCTTTAGAATCAATTCCCGGCTTTTTTTCACAATCTCTTCACTTGCCCCTGGCGGTGGAACAAACTTCGCATATTTTACCAGATCCGCATATTGCAACACATCCTGAAGTTCAGCGCGTAAAGGAATCTTTAATAACTTCATACTCTGCAAGATTTCAGTAGTAGTCTGCTCAATTGCTGGAAAACTAAATCTCTCTTCAAGGTAACGCTTGATTATCTCGGTAAGGGTATAATAAAATCTTTTTATCATCCCTTTACTTATGAAGTCTTCTTTTATTAAGGCATCAAGGGAATTGAGTGCCCTTTCCCAGCAAGGAATCTTCTCCTCTTCAGAGACCTTTTTCTCTCTTAACCTTTTATAAAATCTGGCACCTAAAAATATTAGCGCACCAGCGCCAATTAAAATTACCAGAAGTATCACTGGTAGGGGATTGGGGAATTCAATCATCTCCTTTATGTCATTTATATCCTTCATTCCTTCAGGACGAACACTCAATATCTTTACATCAACCGGGTTGGTTTGAATTGTATCAATTGCAGTACCATCTTTTAAGAGAAACCCAATGGCGGGAAATTTCATCTCTCCGGTATTGAATGCCGATACCTTAAAGCGATAACTATGTTTCGCAATGCCCTTTTCTTGAATTATTTTATGTTTCTGGTCTATTATTGCGAAGGGCTCAATTGAATCAATGAATGGCTCGGAAATATTTTTATTTGCAGGTACGGAAACTTCAACAACTATTTCAAATGGGTCACCAATAGTAAGTTTTTTATTGGCAAATTCCTTTCCAAGTTCCGCCTTCAATTCAATTTGTAAGAATAGTATAATCAATAGTATCATAGTTCTAATTTGCCTTTTGCCTTTCTAATGCCTTTTTGCCTTTTACTGCCCTATTTAGCCCTTTCATCACCTTTTTCTATCTATACCTTCTTGCCCTTTCTTCAAAGAATTTATGTAGTTTCGGCGTAAAGTCTTCATCGGTCTTCAGATTAATGTAATTAACATCCATAGATTTGAATAATCGTTCCTGCTCAACCGTAACTTTCCTCCGATATTGCCGATACTGTTCATTCATACGGCTATCAGCGGTATTTACGGTGATGATTTCACCAGTCTCCAGGTCTTCAAATTCAACAATGCCGATATTTGGCAGGTCGTCTTCTTTCGGGTCCGAGATTTTTATCACCACGAGGTCATGCTTCTTTGCCGCAATACCGAGGGGAATCCGAATCCTTTCGGTCTCAAAATTCCTGCCTATAAAATCGCTAATGAAGAATACTATTGCCCGATGCCTCAAGATATGCATAAGGAATTCAATTGCCACAACCGGGTCGGTCCCTTTATGTTCGGGGGTGAAATATAATATATCACGAATCAAACGCAGGACATGAAATCTTCCCTTCTTTGGTGGTATATACTTTTCTACCCGGTCAGTGAAGAACAAAAGTCCAACTTTGTCATTATTGCGGACCGCCGAAAATGCCAGAGTCGCGGCAATGGTTGCGGCCTGTTCAATCTTCAACTGATTCTTTGTTCCAAAATGGCTTGAGCCGGATGCATCAACACACAGGATTACCGTCAGTTCCCGTTCCTCCACAAACTTCTTAACATAGGGTCTTCCCATGCGGGCAGTAACCTTCCAGTCAATGGAACGAACATCGTCGCCAGGCAGATATTCACGCACATCAACAAATTCAATACCAGTTCCTTTGAACGATGACTTATATTCACCGGCGAATGTAGTATTTACAAGTTTCTTGGTTCTGATTTCAATCTCGCGAATTTTTCTTATAAACTCCGCAGGAATCATCTTTAAGGAACCTCTACTCCCGCTAAAATTTTCTGGATAATAGTATCGGTTGTTATCTCTTCAGCCTCAGCCTCATAGGTAGGGATGATGCGATGGCGTAATACATCAGGTGCCAGTTCTTTTATATCTTCAGGAATGACAAAACCTCTTCTCTTTAGAAATGCCATTGCGCGGGCGGTGGTCGTTAAATAGATCGATGCCCGCGGTGAGGCACCATAACGAATCAACCCCTTCAACTCGTTCAGATTATATTTCTCCGGCTCCCTTGTGGCAAAGACAAGGTCCACGATGTAATCCTTGATCTTTTTATCAATATATACCTTCTTACATAACTCTCTTGCCTTTATGATTGTCTGCGGGTCAACGACCGGTTTTATTTCGGGCTCACCACTGATTGCGATCCGCTCGATTATCTCCTTCTCTTCCTCCTTTGAAGGGTATGTTATCTTCACCTTGAGTAAGAACCTGTCAATCTGTGCCTCAGGTAGCGGATATGTCCCTTCTTGTTCAATTGGATTCTGGGTTGCCAGAACCAGAAATGGGTCATCAAGTTTGAATGTTTCTTCGCCGATTGTAACCTGCCTTTCCTGCATCGCCTCAAGGAGGGCACTCTGGACCTTGGGTGGGGTGCGGTTGATTTCATCGGCAAGAATGATATTGGCAAAAATCGGTCCTTTACTCACCGTGAATTCACCGGTTCGTTGATTATAGATTAAGGTGCCCGTAATATCCGCAGGTAATAAATCGGGTGTAAACTGAATGCGCTGAAATTTTGCCTTTATTGCCCGAGCCAAGGTGCGAACTGCATAGGTCTTTGCCAGTCCCGGCACCCCTTCTATTAGAATATGTCCATTTGCTAAAAGACCAATCAGCAGGCGATTGATTAGATAATCCTGCCCCACAATCGCCTTGCCTATTTCGCCGGTCAATTTCTGAACAACAATACTTTCCCGCTCTATCTCCTCGTGAATCTGTTTTATATCGTCTTTTAACTCCATAGATAACCCCCTTTTATCCTGTCTCGTTCAGGTTTGACAATTATCTTTAAGCAATCCACCCTGAACTCTATTGAGGCTTAACCAACAATCTTTAGGAAAAAATTACTATTCTGTTTAATCGGAAGTATTTTTATTTTTGACAAGACTGGCCTTTATAGGTTTATTAAAATCAGCACCAAAGCCCGGATTGATTCTTCGATGCCTCTTTTGCCATTTTTTAATCATCTCAATGCCCTCTCCTACAGGGGGAGGGATTTAATATATCTTACGTGGAAGCTTCAGAAAAAGCATAAATCTTGACAAGCAGAAAAAAAATAATATAATTTTGTTGGCATAGAGGTATGACGATCGACCCCCGGGAATTTATAGGAATATACCCAAGTTTTTACATACTCGGAGTATATACCGGATTCGTAATCATTATTTGGGAAGTCTATAAAAGGAGATTGCCTTTGATACCTTTCCTCGTTGTTATGATATGGGGGCTGATATTTGCGCTTATCGGCTCTAAATTATTCACACTTACCCCGGTTGAATTGGTTGGCAGATTAAAAACGGGTTCAATACTATTCATCCACGAAAAAGTTTATATCGGATGGCTCATGGGCGGAATATTCGGAATAAAGATTTTCCGAAAAATACTGGGATTCAATTTTGACCTATTTGATTTATTTGCATTCGCTTTGCCCGTGGGTTTTGCCTTGATGCGTATCGGCTGTCTACTCGGCGGCTGTTGTTTTGGTAAACCCGCAAATCTACCCTGGGCGCTTGTTTATGCTCAGAATTCACCCTGTTATAACCATCACCGGTGTAGTGGAATGCTTCCGGCAGATGCTGAATCGTCACTTCCGGTTCATCCGGCACAGGTTTACGAAATCATTGCAATGATTATTATAATCTCCCTGCTTCTTTACTTAAGAAACCATTTAAAAAAGCCAGGTAGCCTTGGCTATTCCTATCTTTTACTCCACTCAATCTTAAGGTTTTTTATTGATTTTACAAAGGAAGGAGGAACCTATTTATTCGGTTTGAAATCAATGCAGTGGTTTTTGCTTTTTGTAATACCAATAGGTACCGTTTTTATATTATTGCGGGAACGGAATTTCCGGACGAAGGATTTCAACATCTTTGAACCGAGGCCGTTTTTATTCAATCTTATCTTATATCTTCCCGCACCATTATTTTTGATCTTACCGAAAGGCTGGCTTACTCCTGCTGAATTTAAGGTCCTTTTGATAGCCAGCCTCATTGTGGCCGGAGCCTTTGTATATCGAGGACTGAGTTATGTTGGCAATCGCTTCAGGTTATTTATCAGGATTCCAGTAACAGTCGCTGGTATTGCAATTCTTGAATCAAGTACTGATACAACAATAACAAAAGATACATTGAAAGATTTCTTTTATCTTGAATTTGATGGTGGTTATATGAATGGCGCCTACAGGGAAATCTGCGGAGGTCTTGTTCCCTATGAGGCAGGTGGGGTGGGTGCCGGGCTATATTTTAAAGATAAGTTAAATACAACCTATGGAATAAATATCAAGGGATACGCATTTGAAGAAGATTATTCACGATTAAAGTATGGTAGCGCCGGTGCTTTTACCTTTAATCACAGGTATGTAGGTTTTAATTTAGGAGCGGGCATGGTCTTCCCAAACGCCGATTACAATGAGGTTTACCCGAGTATAGGACTGAGACTGGGACCAAGGGACTGGGGATACATTGAAGGAGAATTTTTAAAACACAAACCCGCAGATTTACCGTCGCCAATAATAAAATTGGGCATTGGCATTGGAACTAAGGATTCTTTGAAAAATGAGACGCATGTCCGCCTGGGGGTCGCCCTGTTTGAAGGCTATTACGCAAATCCTGTCATCTATCTCTTTGATAATCGCCTGATTATAAGCCCATATATATCCGGTGGAATGGAAAATGATGTTTATCAATTTAACCTGACCATCGGTTACCGGTATTATTTCAAGGATTAACCAGCTATAGAACAAGTCTCTTTAAGACTCCGTTATACTCCAACAATTATTTTTATAATGTTTAAGCAGCTTTACTCTTTAGGGAGAATACGCAGAAGGAAGACAACAGTCGCCAGAAATGTCGAAAGATAGCAGATGCCTTCTTCAAATATTTTTTATCAATATTTTAAAAAATTGTAACATTTTGAGGCAGGCTGAAAATGTAAATCAAATGAAGATTCAGTGGATCGATAATTTGCAGATTGAGGCAAAATTTTGGACCACAGGCGCATCGTATGGCGTTTGGAAAGAGTTTTTAATGATACTTTCACCAATATCACAACTTATCTTGATACAGTTTCTTTTCTCCATAAATATCATTATAAAGTTCGGGCAGTTGATAATGCCGGTCATTATTCCGCCCGGTCAAATGTGGTTGAATTTACTTGTGGTGCCCTTGCCCAGTCAAATTATTCAAAAATGTCGGCGTATAATAATGGGGCGAAGGTGTTAAGATATGGAATAACGCTCAAAAATCAACATTTTTGAACATTTTTGGGCAGGCGGAAAATGTTGACTTTTGTTTTTTATATGCAAAAACTATGCCTGAAATTTTTTGGCAAATATCACTTTACCCTTGACGAATGCTTTTTTTTTTTAGTATAATGTATAGTAGAAAAGGCTTAAGATGGCGGTAAAAGGCTAAAGAGGGCGAAAAAGGGAAAAGAAGGGTGAAAAGGGGTGAAGAAGTGAATAGTTCGTGAAACGTTTACCGTGAACCGTGAAACGAGCGGCAAGGGTGAAAAAGGGAGAATAAGGGTGAATAGGGGTAAAGAAGGGGAACAGAATAAACCAGATAAACCAGAAAGACAAGATAGACCGGATGGAATGGTGCAGTATCGTCCGCCTTCGGCGGACTTGCAGGAATTGCAGTATCATTCGCCAATTTGTATGGCGGATTGGAATTTAAGCAAAATGGGGTAAAGATGGTTAGGGTTATTTCTTTTACATTTCTATTCATTTTTATTGGTGATAATTGTTATGGGACTGAAGGCGCCGCATTTCTTACTCTCACACCGGGTGCACGGGCAATTGGTTTAGGACAGTGTTTTGTCGCAATTGCTGATGACCCGAGTGCCTGTTATTTCAATCCCGCTGGACTGGCATTTATTAATCAGGCTCAGATACTTTCTATGAATTTATCCCCTCCACCAGGAGTCTCAAAGGCAACACTCTGGGGTTTAACTGAACTTTCCCATCCACTTTTCTGCCAAAAGATTCATAGTCCACTTGACCCAAAATGGGGGACTGAAGAGTTTTATGGTCGGTATATGTATTGGTCAGGTGCCTTTCCTTTTAAATGCAAACAAGCAATTGGTTTTAGCATTGATTATTTTAAAACTGGGCCGATTCATGCCTATGGAAATATATTTTACCCATACGATTGTGCGTTGAGTATTAGTTATGGAAGGAAAATTGTTGACAATCTAAGTTTTGGTGTAACAGCAAAATACATTTATGAATTCCTATGGCCTCAATGGTTATCTGACTCCTTGGATGTGTCTTATTCTGGTTCATCTTATTCTTTCGCTTTTGATGGTGGTCTGTTATTCAAATCCGGTATCGGATTTTCTATTGGTGCTTCCTTATCAAATCTTGGCCCACCTATAAAGGTTGTGGAAACCGAAGGTGTTCTTCCTTTAACTGCGCGTATTGGGTTAGTCCAATCTATAACCGAATTTTTTGCAGCAACCAGTAGTAACGAAAATAATTTCATTAAAAAATTGAATCAATCCTTTCACTTCTTGTTTACGATTGAGCGTAAAATTGATTTGGCTGGGGAATCCCGCATCCATAAAACCTCTTGCGGATTTGAGGCAAAGATTTTTGATTTGCTATCTTATCGCCAGGGTTTTAGATTAACAAAACAAGAATACCTGCTATGGGATGACCCCAAGAGTATCAGTCTTGATTTGAAAATAGCTGAGTTTGATATTACGATAACGAATTCTAATTATTATGCCGGATGCTGGTGGATACAGAGTAAATTTAAACCACTTGAGAATAAACCCGAGTTTTTAAAGAAAAATAAGGCATTAGACCGAATCTTTCTCAATCTTTCCTGTCTGGCAATACCTGGCGGTGGGCAGCTCTATAATGGAGATAAATGGCGGGCTTTACCCTATTTGATTGCCAGTTTCTTTGTTGCGGATGTGATATTAGAGAGTCATAATAAACCATCCTGGCAGGATGAGGCATATAATACTGTAGTAATGACTCTTCCGATTCTTTATATTTTAAGTGGTGTTCAGGCAAATTTAGCATTGGGAGGGAACAATGGTAAATAGGATAATAAAACTTTTTCTTACAATATTAATTTTTGCAGTATGTTCTAAAAAAGAAGAAGAACCTCAGGTCCTTGAGGTTGTAAATATTTCCAATACACCAGGGCGTTCTGAACATCCGGCAATTGCTGCGGATTCAAGGGGCTATTTTTATGTGGTGTGGGATGACCAGACGCCGGATGGAAAAACGGCGGTATACATCACGCAGAGGCCGCCGGGTGGGAATTGGACAACCCCGAATTATATTATCAACCCCCAGCGAATGATGCGTCAGCCCGATATTGCAGTGGATAAAGAAAATACAATCCATGTTGTAGGGCAGTATACAAATCCTCAGGGCTGGTTTGAAATTTTTTACACAAAGAAGCCATTGGGTGGAGATTGGTCAGAATTGGAGATAATTGGGATGTATGGTATGGCCTGCCACCCTAAAATCGCGGTTGATAATAATGGTGATGTTCATATTGTGTGGCAGGAGTTGGTTGGCTATTGGCCGGTGATTTATGCAAAAAGGACAAAGGATGGCTCCTGGTCATCACCGATAGAAATCTCAAAAAATATGGGTGAAGATAATTCTGTATGGGAGCATAGAATTGCCGTTGACCAATCAAATGATGTCCATGTGATAATCACCCAAGATGTTAATTACGGCTCATACCCAGTGTTATTATTAGAATATACCACCAATTCCCAGGGTGGCACTTGGATTGAACCAATAGTGCTCTGCCGTGATTCACTTTTAGACATTGGCTCGTCAGCCCAAATTGTAACTATTGATAATCAAAATATTTATGTAATTTGGGCAATGAGGGGGGATATCTTTTATACCTACAAGTTGTCTAATTCCCAATGGCAGATACCTGCTCGGGTTTGTAGTACTACAGCAATTTCAGGTGGGCCCCATATAGTTGCAATAGGAGGTACATTGCAGTTAATATGGACCGAACTTCCAAATATGATTCCTACGATTATCTATAGCAAAATGGAGAGTAAAAATAATTGGAAGAAACTGCAAGAATGGATTTTTAATAGTGGAACAATTTATGGTGCTGCGGGAATTGCGGTGTCATCTTCAACTATCGGGATAATTATATACGGACGTCCAGAGGATGAACCAGATAATGATGAAATATATTTTGGCGAAATACCCATAAATTAAGGAGGTACACGATGCTCAATTTTACAAAAACATTTGTTATTGTTTTAATAATCGTGCCGATTTTAATTTCGGCACACGATATGTCGCTGCATATGTATATCGGGTCTCAGACTTTTGATGTCTGGCAGGAGTTTGACCCAGAATTCTATAATGCGCTTGTGAGTGCACAGGCTGGGTGGCAATCAACCCCAACAACTGATTACTCCAAACTAATGCTTCTAAAATTCTATTATATTGGACTCACGCTGCCCGATTTATTCAAGGGAGAGGGGGGTCAAATCTTTATATTTTACATTGACAAGCAGTCTTAATTGGGCAAGGTATGTACGGCGTGTGAAAATACTGACAATGGCGGGTAATGATGGATAAAAATCAACATTTTTGGGCAGGCGGAAAATGTTGACTTTTGTTTTTTATATGCAAAAACTATGCCTGAAATTTTTTGTGAAATATCACTTTACCCTTGACGAATGCTTTTTTTTAGTATAATGTATAGTAGAAAAGGCTTAAGATGGCGGTAAAAGGTTAAAGAGGGCGAAATGAGAAGGGTGAAGAAGGGAGAATAGGGGTGAAGAAGTGAATAGTTCGTGAAACGTTTACCGTGAATCGTGGAACGATTTAACAAGGGTGGAAAAGGGAGAATAAGGGTGAATAGGGGGAAAGAAGGGGAACAGGATAAACCAGAGAAACTAAGAAGACAAGATAGACCGGATGGAATGGTGCAGTATCGTCCGCCTTCGGCGGACTTGCAGGAAGCGAAAAAGTGATGAAACAATTTGTTAACAAATCAATTGAATTGGGAAATTGGGGTTTGAGTATTGTTTGGAATTTGGTGCTTGGAATTTGGGATTTGACTAACAAGGGGGTAAAAATGGGTAAGATTATCCCTTTTGCATTTGTTTCTTTTGTAGTGTTGGTAAGCCTCTGTTTTGGGTATGGAGATGTGCTTAAAACTGAGGCGAAGCCTTCGTTAATATGGGACTTTCAAAAGTTTAAAAGTTTATACCTGTCCTCAAGGTCTGTCCCAAGGTCGACTTATAGATTGCTTTTCAGCAACAGTGCACTACCAGAAAATAAATTAAATAACAATTCTGAGAGTAAATTATCAATAGGAATAAAAACAGGTTTAGGATATAATTACCTTCTTAAACGCGTGATAAGAGACTCTACTCAACAGTTAATTATAGGATTATCTGCGAAGCAAAAAATTACTGAGTTTATGGATATTGAATTTGCTCCGGCCTACCAATACATTAAATCAGTAGATTTTGGTGAAGGGTTTACGGGTGTTTATTATTTAAATAATCTTCTTCTGCCGATTGGAATAGATTTCAAGTTTCTCAAGAAGGGTTTTATCACATTAATTTGGAATGGGGGTGTTGAACCTCTTGTTGAGTTTGATGGTAATTGGGAATTGTGGTTGGAAGATAGTCTTTTCTCAAAAGGTAAAATTGAGCATTGTGAAAAATTCTTTTACATCTATACTGGCTTAGGCGGGGAAATATATATTTCTCCACGAGTTCATATTCAACTTGGGTTTTGTTTGGGGTATTCTCTCACGCGGGCAGTAACTCATGTCATAAGTAATTATCCTTTACGGTTATATTTGGGGGTTATGTATTTCCCAGGAGGTAAACAATGAAGAGAACTTTGATTTTGATATTTACAATATTATGTTCTTTCTCAAATGGTAAAGATTGGATCAAATTGGAGGGAACGGGTCAAGAATGTTTAATTAATGTAATACATTCGGATGACTTTCAAACATCATTGGAAATTGCGGTGCCTGGTTTCTACAAAATTGATACTGTGATTAATAATACTGAATACAATATTGTCGACATTCCTAATACCGGCGTTTATCTCAGGGAAGGTCTACCGATGGTACCAGCGATTTACAAAATTATTGCAATCCCATCATCTAAAGATGTAAAAGTAACACTTGTAGTAATCAAAGATACTTTATTATCTGATTATTGCCTCATGCCAGCTCAAAGGCCTCTACCTGAATTTGTACCAGACAGCTTTATCATAAATGATAGTCTCTACAATCGGGATATTTATTACCCAGAGACATTAGCATCATATTATGGTCCAGCACTGTGGCGTGATTATCGAGTTATCCAATTACAGGTTTACCCAATACAATTTAACCCTCTAATAAGAAAGATACGTATTATCACAAAATTTAAAGTGATAATTGAATACGTTGGTTTAAATACCGGCAACAACCCTATCTTACCTCCAAGGCCAACCAAAACATTCACAAAACTCTACAAGAAGTACATCCTAAACTATGATGAGTATATTGGTGAACGGACCGAATGGGAAGGAAGTTATCTGATAATTGTGCATGATATTTTTTATGAGGCATGTTTACCTTTATTTAGTTGGAAATCACGGCTCGGGCATAAGGTAGTTATTAAACCTCTCTCTGAAATTGGTTTTACCACACAAGCTATTTATAATTATATTAAGCATGCTTACGAGAACTGGAGTATTCCTTTGGAATATGTTCTTTTTATCGGTGATGATAATTATCTGCCAGCCTACAGATACAATGATCCTAATTACCCCTATAATCCAATACCAACCGACCATAATTATTCCCTTATTGCTGGTGATGATTATCTTTCTGACATTTTTATCGGTAGGTTACCCGCTGGCAGTAGTTCTGAAGCCACGAATATGAGAAGTAAAATTATGCTTTATGAGGGTGGGAATTTAACCGGGGATTGGTATAAGCGTGAGACAGGAATTTGTATCACGCAAAGTGGTAGAATTTTTGATTATACGATTGGTGTTGTTAGACAAATGTTATTAAGCCACGGTTTTTTACAGGCGGATAGTTTAAATCACCCATCACCCATTGCAATCGCCGATTCGATAAACCGGAATCGTAATTTTGTTGTTTATCGTGGCCATGGTGATACAACAGAATGGTCATCTGTGGAATTTACAACAGCTCATGTACTTAATAACTTAACAAATACTAATTCTTATCCTGTTGTAATTGCTCCCACTTGTCTTGCAAATAATTTTACCTACACCGGTCATTTTTGTATGGGTGAGGCATTTATGTGTCAACCAAAGGGTGGGGTTGGGTACTTTGGCGCTACAAATATTAGCTACTCCTTTTACAACGATACCCTAACAATTGCAATTTTTCACGCAATGCTTGAGGATTGTATTACAAATTTGCAACCCGCTTGTAACGATGGGAAAATGCATGTTATAAATTATTATGGTGCAAACGACCCCCAAGCAAGAGAAACCGCTTATCTAATGAATCTCTTAGGTGACCCTTCTTTAGAAATGTGGACTGATATTCCAAAGATATTATCCCTTGATTGGCCGGGAAATGCTGAATGGGGTGAAACCTATCGAGTTTATGTGCATGACCCACAATATAATCCAATAAAAGATGCACTTGTGTGTATTTGGAATAAACAAGGTTGGCCTAATGGTATTCATCTTACTGGGTATAGCGGAGCCGATGGATATGCATATTTAGGGCCGATTCCCAGCGGATTCTATGAAGGACCGGCAAATTTAACTGCTTCTAAGCATAATTATCGTCCCAAATTACTGGATATAAACATTGTCGCACTAAAAGGACCTTATTATCTCGTTGCATCTTCGCCTGATATGATTTCGATTAAGTTAAACTGGCAGGATTTTTCTGGTAGAGAAGCAGGGTTTATTATTGCACGAAAAGTTGACGATGGTCAGTGGAATTATAATTGGAAAGATATCCCCCAGCCGAATTTAACGCAATACATTGATACCGATGTTCAATTTTGTCACAAATATACATATATGGTCCGTTGTTATGATGCAGGGTATCAGCATTTATCTCCTTGGTCTAATGAGACACACGCCGTCTGTGGTGCACTTGCCCAGTCAAATTATTCAAAAATGTCGGCGTATAATAATGGGGCGAAGGTTGCGAAGTATGGGAATAATTTGTATGTGGCGTATACAGGGGGAGATTGGGGTTGCGGGACCAGGCATGTTTATTGTCTCCGCTCAACAGACGGTGGGAATAGTTTTGTGCGGAATGAATTGCATAAAATGTATGAGGAGGACCATAGAAAGAGCCAGCCTGCTATTGCAATAAGCAATAATGGTATTCCCTATGTAGTTTGGGGCTCAGTATATTGGAGCAGTAGTGGGAAAGGAACTGCAGGATGGTTTCGCAGTTATTATTGCGCATATTACACGAACAACAACTGGCAAATTGGAGAGATTTACAGTCAAAAATTCAGTGAAGATCCAAACTGGACACCGCCTGAAGATTACATTGGGCATCCATCACTATCTTTGACATCCGATAGTGGGTATGTAGCCTTTAAGTTTCCTATGGGCGGGAATTTACATATTGTGGGGTTCCTACTAAGCGATCCATATTCATCTGCAGATTCAACTGTGCCCAATACATCATCAATAAATCCTTTCCCTTCTATCGGTTATGATAAGGGTAATCCGAGTAATCCAGGGGATGATAGGATTGTGGTTTTAGTGCATGCATCGGAGTGGGGTCCTTTGAAATTGTATTATCGAACAATCGGTTCTACTAACTGGCAGCCTGTTCCACTTCCCGATGTTTATGGTAGTTTCGGTTCACCTTCGCTCTGGGCAGGGCAGAATGAGCTGAGGATTACTTTTGAGGGTGGGAATTATAATACACAACAAGAAGGGCTTTTCTTTTTGTGGATTCCCTGGCAGAATAATACCAATACCTATGATGTGAATCAGCCCATTGAATTGGTAAGTAGTAATTTTGATTATTACGATGGCATTGAGGGTTATAGTTATCTTGCAGGAAAGGATGTGGTTTTGTGGAAGGCAGGGGATGATATACATTATGCGCGGAGGCTTGGAACTGGAGAATGGCAGGATTTAGGAAATCTTTCGCAATCCGCAGATGTATCTTCTTATCCTCAAGGGGTCGTCTTTGGCAGTGCGATTAGACCGAAACTCTTTGCCTTATGGACGGAAAAGTCCGGGAATAATCATTATCTTGTGCGGAAGGTAGTTAATCTGCCACCGGCTTATCAGTATCCAGTGCTTGCTGTTGCCCAGTCTGATATCCCTGAGGCAACGGGATTTAACAATTCAAGGCGGTTGATTCGGGATGCGAGTGGAGTTTTGCATCTGGCATTTACAAGCGGGAATAATATCTATCATACTTTCTTGCAGGATACATCATGGGCAGAGCCAGTTCCAATCGGTGAAGGTAAATACCCTGCACTCGCAATGGATAACAACGGCAAAATCCATTGTGTCTGGTCTTACAATCAGGGGATGCCGTATTTTCTTGAGGAATTAAGATATAGTTGTTTTGATGGTTCTCAATGGTCTTCACCCATTCCTCTGATGCATACCTATAATTCGTTCTTCTGGGGTATTGGTGCACCATCATTAGCAATAAAGG